>CAYWRB010000020.1:8163-15964 GCA_964460025.1 uncultured Hungatella sp. | reverse complement strand
AGATAGGTCTGCGCATTTACTGCGCTGACCGTACGAAAACGTAATGGCAGCAGGTATCCGGCCCATCGCGAAGCGATTTTCATGGCCGGATACGTAACAGTTCAAGGGGTATCTGAACTGTTACAAGTCAACGGAGGACAAAAGGGAATGAGAAGACGGATTCCATATATAGCGGCTTTGGTGTGGATGTTTATGGTGACGGCTCTGGCATTTGCTGACGGTCTGTCATGGAGAAATGAACGGCGGGTTTCATCCTGTCATGACGGCTGTGTGGCAGGAGACAGGGTATATCTGGCAGAGAATATTGACAAGGAAGGAATTCTCTATGTGTCAGATGCCCGGGGAAATGTGGAGACTGTGTGGAAAAGCAGTTCTCTGAAGCCGGGCAGTGTGTTTGGAAAGGTTGATTATCAGGAGGGGCTTTTCGCAGTGCTTCTTTCGGCCGGAAAGTCAGGGGATGAGCCGGTGACAGATTACCGGATCGTCCGGTTTGATGAGAAGGCGTCTCCTGTGGCGGTCTCTCCCGTATTGCATCTGGCAGGGGACGGAGTGCTGACAGGCTTTCGGGCTGAAGCAGACGGATTCTATCTGACCTTGGTGCTGGAAGGCGGTACGGAGGCAGGCGTCTATTTTGTAGATAAAGATGAGCTGACAGAGCTGTCTGTAGAACAGGCGGGAGAAGAGGAGCCGGAGGCTCTGGAGGTGAAATTTTACCAGCTTGTCTCCTGCGAAGAGGGAAGACTTTTCGTGGAGGCCAGGTATGAGGACGGAGTGCTTCTGGTTCGGAGAGATGACGGAACAGGGGTAGAAAATTTTGAGAGGCAGGAAGAGGTCATCAGTGCCTTTCTCGGCCGCAGGCTGACGGCAGGACAGCTGATGAAGCTGCGGCAGCAGCGGTTTGCCGTGTATATTCAGCTTTTGCTTATGGGATATGTGGTTCTGCTTCTGACGTTTCTGGTGCTGAGAAACCGGAACCATACGGCCTACACCATTGCCATCGTGGAGGCGGTTCTGCTGGCTATCACTGCGGCGGGGGCGGTTCAGATACCCAGGATTCAGGAAAAGGCCAAGGAGCAGGAGGCAGAGCGGTTCGGCTTTTACTACGTGCAGGCGCTGGCGGAGGAGATTGGGAATCCTGCAAACCTGGGGGTAGAGGAAGAGGGTTTCTATGAGAGCGGGGAGTACTATACCCTGAGAAACAGGCTGTCCGGATTCGTGGATTTGGACGGCATCTCTCAGGTGTTTACGGATATCTGTCTTGTGCGCAGCAGCGACCACAAAGTGCTGGTCAGCGCCAGCGGCTGCAACGGACAGCGGTTTGAAGAGGTTTATGTGGCCGGCACCAGGAAAGTGGTGGAGGCTTTGGCAGAGGGAAGAAAGTCCAGCATGGTCATAAGCATGGACGGGGAGGCGTACCAGGTGCTGGGAGCCGCCGCCTCGGAGGGACTTTATCCCGAATATCTTCTGATGGGAATCACCAGGAGGGAGGACATATCCGGCGGGGCGAAAAACAATGGCAAGGGCTATCTGCTTTATGCGGAACTTATCTTCTTCATAGGAAGCTTGGTCAGCATCAGTCTGCTGGTGCTTCAGGGAAGAGAGCTGAAGCGGCTGGCCAAAGCCATGGAGGCAGTGGCAGGCGGCAAGATGGATGTGGTTAAAAAAGGGGTTCACGGAAAAGATGTGGATTTCATGTGGAACAGCCTTCTGGAAATCAAAAAGACCATCAGCCGTATCAATTATACCAAATACCGGATTTTCGAGTCCTGTTATCGGTTTGCACCGAAAAATATTGAGAAGATTTTGGGCAAGGATTCTATTACCGAGGTAAAAGGCGGCGATATGGTTCTGCTACACGGAACCGTGGCTTTGGTTTCTTCCACGGAGCCGGGGGACACCAACCGCCAGTCCGCTGACATGATGAACCGGTTTATCGCTTTGATTGAGAAGCATAAGGAGGAGGGCGGAGGATTTTTTGTGTCAGGGCACAGCGACCTGGCGCTGCTCAAGGTGCTGTTTCTTGAGGAATCCAGAAATACCGTGGATTTTGGAACCGGCCTTATGCGTGAATTTTATGAAGAGAAATCTTTAGACGGGTTGAGAACCAGCTGTTTCCTGCATTATGCCCAGTATGTATACGGGGTGGCGGGAACCGATAAGCAGAGTTTCCCATTCCTGTTGTCAAGAGAGATAAAAGAGATTGAACAGTATGCCCGGTGGTTCCAGGGAATGGGGCTGAACCTGGTGCTTACGGAGGCTGTAAAAATAAGGGAGAATTACGACGGGACTTTCCGGTATATCGGATATATCCTCATAGCGGATACGGGGGAAAGGCTGCGTCTTTACGAGGCATTGGATGCCTGTCCGCTGTCTCAGAGAAGGCTTAAGGCGGAAACGGACGGAAAATTCCAGAAAGGCCTGGAGCTTTTCTACCAGCATGACTTCTATCTGGCAAGGAGTACATTTTCCGATGTGCTTAAGGAGAATCCGGAGGATGCCATGGCGAAATGGTATTTGTTTACCTGTGAAAACTATCTGAATCAGGTCAACATCGAAGGAGATATCTGCAGGTTGTACTGGGAGTAGATAGCTATTTTAAGAAAGGAGGTCCGGGCCCATGGGTGATAATCTGTTCAGGGTTCTGCTGGCATCAGCCAAAGCAAAAATTACACCTTTTGTCACAAAGGTGAAGATGTGGACCAGCTGGAATTTTATCCGCACCAGGGTAATTTCAAAAATCCGTGATTTTTTCACCTCGCTGCTGGATGTCCGGCCCAGACATAAGAAAGACTATTATTCGGTTTTTGGATGGCTGGTCAGCAGAAGGCTGGCAATGGCTGTGGTGGTGGTCATAGGCGTGTTGAGCGTATACTATCTGTACAGCATCCACAGCACCCTGACTTCAGCCAGGGCGGAGGGAATAAAGACCTACGACTATGATTCCGTCATGCTGCGCTTCGCCAATGAGAAAGTGCGTATCAAGGGGAAATCCGGCTACCTGGCCTATGAGGGAGACGTAAAGAGCGGAACTGTCACAGGTTACGGGACGCTGTACAACCCGGCAGGCACCGTGGTGTATCAGGGGAATTTTGACAAGAATATGTACCAGGGAAACGGAACCAGGTATTTTGACAGCGGTATTCTGATGTACACCGGTAATTTCCAGGAGAATCTGTTTGACGGAAACGGGAAATTATATAGGGAGAACGGCAGTCTTGCCTACGAGGGGGAATTTGCCCTGGGAAAGAAGAATGGAAACGGAAAGCTGTATGACAATGGAAGCAATTTAGTCTACACCGGAAGTTTCAGCCAGGATGAGCTTCTCTACAGCGCCCTCCTGGGGAAAAAGGTGTCTGAGGTGGCGGATGCCTATAAAGGGAAAAGGACACTGTATGAGGACAGCCAGAATTTTGCAGTGGTACTGGAGGATATTGACGCCATGTACACAGGATGGGGAGAGAGCCAGACATTGGACGACGAGATGGCTGTGGACAGGGTTTTGGTATTCCGGGATTCTTTTCCGGCAGGCGGAAAGAATCTGACCGCCATAGAGGAACTGAAAAATTTCTTCGGAGCTGAGGATTACCAGGGCAATTCCGAGGTGAACATGCCGGAAGCAGTAGCCATCAACTGGATAGCCGACCATAAAGGCGGTTCCTTAAGAAGGGTGGATATGGAGCTGACCTCCGAGTATGAGGATTATCTGATTGTAGAAGATTATGACGTTGCATATACGGTTTATATTTATTCGTTCCACAAGGACGGATTGATTTATACATTTATCTGTCAGGACAGGGGAGAGAATTTCTCTTTCTATTCCATTGAGCGAGAAGAGGGGTAAGCTGCGGCATGAGAAAACGTGGATTGGCAAAAGGTCTGATTCCCATCCTTGCGGCTGCTGTTATCATCAGCTCTTTTCCGGGAAGCGGACAGATAGTAAGCCAGGCGGCAGGGGAACGTCTCCTGACCCTGGATATGGCAAAGAAAACAGGACTTGCCAACAGCTCAGCCTATGAGAAGCTGGAAAGCGAGCTTCAGGTAAAAGAGATATCTTTAAAGCAGGCGGTCAAGTCCATCAAGCTGAAAAAGAAGAATATGTCCACATTCCGCTGGACGCCCCTTCTTTCCTTTAAGTTTCCGGAAAAACCGGATTTATCGGAAGCCTATGAATTTCAGTTTAAACCGATTCAGATTCAGGCGGAGATTGACACGGTGAAGCATAAGATGACCGACCAGGTTCTGGAGGTATATGAGAATATTTCCAATCTGTATGTGGACATCGTGGTGCTGGTGGATACGATTTCCTTCAATGAGCAGAGACTTGAGGCTATGGAAACCACCCTTAAGAAGAACCGGTCCAGGCTGAAGCTGGGGCAGGCCACTCAGAACGATATCGACACCATGGAGAAGGCTGTCAAGACCTTGAACAATAAGATTGCGGCGGACAAAAGAAAACTGGAGGCAAGCAAGAAAAAGCTGTCTACAGCCATAGGAATGGATGTGACGACCGGATACCGGTTTGAGAATCCCTTTGTGGATGCCAAGATTCAGAGGAGCCAGCTGAAGGACCTGATTCAGTATACCTTGGACAGGGACGAGAATTACTATGAGGTTTCCATGAATGCATCTACCAGCCTGATTTCTCTCAGAACCAACTACAGCTTGATGGAAGGGCAGTATGGTAGCAAGATGGGGTATATATCCGAATATGTGAATCAGGCCATATCCGGACAGAAAATTAACGGGAAGGCATTTAAGAAGAAGTATGAGGAATTTTTGACGGCTATTGACAAGCCGTGGCAGGGGTATAAAAGGATTCTTTTCATTAAGATTCCAAAGGAATGGTTTAAGGGGCAGATATCCGGTATCCGGTATGTGGAGGATGAGCCCTATGCGCTGTATGAGTCAGCGCTGGAATACCAGGATGCCCTTCTTGAGAAAAATAACGAGAAACAGTCCTTGACCCAGCAGGTGGAAGACGGCTTTAACAATCTGGTCAGTATGCGAAGCGCCTATCTCTCCCTGGTGGAAGAGGTGGACACGGCAAAAGAAGGGTTGAAGGCAGATGAGGTTCGGAACCGCCTGGGGGAACTGACTTATGAGGAATATAAGTCCTCCCTGGATGATTATGAGGACCTGCAGAATGAAATGTTTGATGCTCTGGCATCCTATTCCCAGACTCTGTATTCCTTTGACAGACTGACCTGCGGCGGTGTCACGGCTCTTTTGGAAGAGGGCGGGGCCGCGTTAAACACAGGAGGCGGGGGGCAGAGTTATGTGGAAGAAGAGTACGCCGACGGAGCCTATTACTATATCGAGTCCATTATTCAGGAGCAGGAGTTCCGTATCGGAGTAGGGATACCTGATGATTTTGAGGTGGATGTGACCCATTTTGAATTGTGGTGCGACCAGACCCGTATCGGTGAACGGACGGAGATTGACAAGACCATAAGACATCTGGGACTGGCGGTGGACAATGTATCAGAGGTGAAACTGCGGTTCTACAATGGGGATACGTTTGTAGACGACTGTATCATCGACCCGGATACTTACAGCGGGCCTCTGAATATTGTGAAGGGCTATGTGACCGTAAAGCAGGAGAATATGGAGATAGGGACTTATACCAGCCAGACCAACAGCGTCACCGGAATGGTAACCATCACGTTGGAGCCCAACAGTTCGGAACAGATTGGCTACTATCTGATAAAGAATGAGGATGGGAAATGTCTGGTCAGTGACTCACTGATTCCTGTAAAGACGGAATTTAAATATCTTTCCCTGGTACAGGGAAGCATGGACCAGCTGGTTATCGAATTTTACGGAGAAGATTCCAGGCTGAAATACACAGGATATTTTGAAACCAGAAACTTGAAGCTTATGAAGAATCCGGAGGGAACATGAGAGCAGGAAGGAAAACCAAAATAGGGGTAATGATTTTTAGCGGCTGTTTCCTGGCAGGGATTCTGTGCTATCAAATGTCCAGAGGCGCTATTTTTGACGAGTCCAAGGCAGTGACCTATGAGCAGTATGCTTCTTCTCATGTGATTGAAGATTCCATGCTGTTTATCGGAACCTATTTAATTCACTCCCAGTCTCTGACAGATGAACTGTATGAGATGGCTGTGGAGAGTGCCACGGATTCCAATCAGATGAATGTGTACTACAAGTCCGAACTGGCGGGAGGCGCATGGTTTGACATTACGGATGCCGCAGGGCTTTCCGATATCTCCGACCAGGGGACCATGGTGGAGGCGGAAGAACTGGCCCCTCTGTGGGTGACTTGCTATACCGGAGCCGACGGGATTACAAAGGATGCCAGAAGCGATGAGAGCATCAGCATCTTCGACAACCCGGACCCTTATGACCTGTATAATCTTCCGGAGCTGGAGCCTATCCGGCTTCAGTATGACAATCAGTTTTCGTCGGACAGTTCAGGGGTTGACAAGTATTATTATGACACGCTGCGGGCATTTTTTGAGCTGGATTTAAGAAATGATGTTACTGAGTTGTGCGACCAGCAGCTTTCGGGCCTTCAGAGTTGTTATGAAAGCCTTCAGGCAGCAGGCAGCAAGGAACTGGCGGAAATCGTAAGCAAGCTGATGAGCCGGATTGACGGACGGCGCAGGGCCGAAATTTTTTCTCAGTTGTCAGAGATTGAGGAGAATGAGCTTATGAAGCTGAAGAACCAATGCTCGGGAGAGGGATACGATAAGGATGACTATGACAGTGAACAGTTTGTGGAGAACATGGATGTCAATGATTCTGTGGGGACCGCGCTGCAGAGCTGTCAGGAAAGTTATATCGAGTATTCCGGAAAGATGCTGGAGCAGGGGGAGACGGTTTTAAAAAATGCGGAGTACGAAAAGAGCATGCGGGTGGTGGAAGCGGCATCCGGCGGCTTTAACGGCCAGATAGAGGGCATGCTTTTAGAACTCCAGGATTTATATCACATTCAGGACGATGTGATGGCGGATACGGACAGGGAACTGAGCCTTCTGGAGGGAGAGCTTTTAGGGACTGCGGAGAATAAATACCGGCAGCTGCTGTCCCAGGGGGCGGGAGGCGCCTACCAGGCGGCAGTGGCCAACGGAGTCAGCCAGGCGGCCAGAAACCAGGTGCTGGATGACCAGAAGTCTGTGGTAAACGGGGCGAAAGCCGAGTTCCAGTATCTGATTCAGGCGAAGACAAAACGGCAGCCGGCGGCAGAGGCTTCCCAGTATACCTATCAGAGAATCCAGGCGGCAGAAGGGTTCTATGGGCTGGTGGCGGATGACGATTTCAGGGGAAAGGCACGGGAGACCGTTGACGACCATATTTTGTGGCTTCAAAGCCTTGCAAAATCCATATCTGGCGAGGAGGAAGGCCTTCAGTCCGAACTTCAGAAGCTGGAGAATAAGAAGGAAGAGCTTTTGGCACAGCAGGCAGATGCCCTGGATGATAACAATTTAAGCGGAGCCAGGAGATACGAGGAGCTTATCGCTCAGGTGGACGAAGAGATTGGAGCCAAGGAGCAGGAACTGAATGCGGTTCTGGCCAATGCCTCCGGTACGGCGGCCGACAAGGCTGAGGCAGCTAACCAGGCGGGGGACAATACGGCTCTTAACAATATTAATCAGATGAAGAATGATGCCCTGTCCATGATTGCGGACGGCAATGCGGAGGGAAATGACAATTTCGGAAACATGCTGGACGGCCTGGCCTCTCTGGGAGCGGAAAGCGCTCTGGCGGAAATTAAGGATAAGCTGGAATCTTCCGGAAGCACACGTCTTATGAAAGATGTGGATAAAGCTATGGAGGACAG
>CAYWRB010000020.1:6512-8063 GCA_964460025.1 uncultured Hungatella sp. | reverse complement strand
AATCTTCCGGAAGCACACGTCTTATGAAAGATGTGGATAAAGCTATGGAGGACAGTAGAGAAAGCAGCCTTCATGATTTGTATGGAGGGGGCGGAACAGGAGCCGGAACCGGAGATGGAAGCGGAACAGGAAGCGGAACGGGAACCGGAGATGGAAGCGGAACAGGAAGTGGAGATGGAAGCGGAACAGGAACCGGTGACGGAAGTGGAACAGGAGCCGGGGATGGAAGCGGGATGGGAACAGGAGACGGAAGCGGAACGGGAAGTGGAGACGGAAACGGAACGGGAAGTGGAGCCGGAAACGGAACGGGAAGTGGAGCCGGAAACGGAACAGGGACTGGTGACGGAAGTGGTCAGGCTGGTGCGGAGAGTCCCACGGCCGGTATGAGTGAAGCAGACATCCGGAGTACACTGGAGTCGGCTTTGGGAAGTTCTTTTGATGATGCAAATGATAAAGACAAAGCGGCAGCTACGGCGGCTATGAACCGTCTGGGACAGTCAGGAAGCCGGCAGGCAGCCAATCTGGCACGGATTTTCTTAAATCAATGTGCGGAGGAAAACAACCCGTATGTGTTCCTGAAATTAAAGGGTGAAGCGGCGGAGCATATTCCTCTGCGGCTCATCGGAATCTGCAGCGGTTACCGATACGTTTACAGTGATTCCCAAAAGGAAGTAACTTTGACGAAGAAATCCAAGGTGTACCGCTTCACGGTATATGGTGATAAGGTGACGCTTCAGGATGGAAAAGAAGAGCAGCTAACCGCTTCGGTGAAGGCACAGAACCTGCCATATCTTGCGGAAGAAGACGCTTGGTCCTATTTCCGGTGTCAGGCAGAATACATAGATACTACGGACTATGGAGTAGCATTAAATGAGGAAATGCAGAAGCGAGTGGAAGAACTGATATCCGCATTTCAGGAGGGAGACAGATAATGGCAGATTATCCGATTATAGCAGATGTAAGCGCCCATATCGTCAGGACACTGCGCAGTAAGATGTGTCCGGAGCCCATACCGTCTCCCAACAACATTGAGATTTCGTCACCGGCAGACCAGGATGTGGATTACATTCTGGGGCTGTACCTGTATGATATACGGGAAGAGAGTGACGTAACGCAGCCTCCCTTTATCCAAAAGGGGAGGGTGCAGCTTCAAAAGCCGCCCAGGCCATATGGACTTTACTATATGGTCTTTATCAACGGTTCCTCCCAGATGGGGTTAAAGGCACCGGATATACAAAAAATTATCGGAAGAGTGGCGCAGATTGTCAATGACAACAGTTCCGTTCTTCCCAATCAGCTGCAGTCCTGGATTACTACGCAGGAACCTCCCATTGTACTGTCTCAGGCGAAGATAAGTTTGGAGGAGAAGGTAAGGGTGTGGCAGGCGATCAACAAGCCATATCAGATTAGCCTGTTCTATAAGGCGGCACCTGTTTTCCTGTCCAGCGAGGTAATCATCGACACCCCGCGTGTCGTGGACGCAACCTTCGGACTGCACGTCACAGGAGAGGAAGGAGGAGTGTAGCAGGTGGATGCATCTGTCATTCGCTG
>CAYWRB010000020.1:0-6502 GCA_964460025.1 uncultured Hungatella sp. | reverse complement strand
TTCGGACTGCACGTCACAGGAGAGGAGGAACGCTTGTGAAACGAAGTTTCACAATTGGAATGCGTTCCGACGATATGGCAGGTGCCGCGAAGCGGCGCGTGCCGATTCCGCAGAGAGGAACGCTTGTGAAACTTTGTTTCACAACTGGAATGCGTTCCGACGATATGGCAGGTGCCGCGAAGCGGCGCGTGCCGATTCAACAGACAAAGGAAGGAGGAGGAGTGTAGCAGGTGGATGCATCTGTCATTCGCTGCAAACTGGATTTGCTGGTTCGTCTTATTGACACCACAACCGGAGCAGAAATCGAAGAGAGAAGTGTTCGGTTTTTCAGAGACCACAAGCAGGTACGGCCTGTTCCCAGAGGAAACGGTAACTACGTATTCTTAAACTGCGGACGGGAAGACGGCAGCCTGGAAATCAGGGCTCAGGGCTTTGACCCATGCCAGGTGTCTGTGGAATATGAGAAGCTGGACAGTCAGATGCCTGTGGTAGAAGCGTTCCTGATACCGTCAGAGAGCGCAGCCAGTTTCCAGCCGGTCATCACTTTCTCAGGGAAGCTTCCCGGTCTGGAAAGTGTGCAGGCAGTAAATTTAGGCCAGGCCTATTGTTGTATCAGCGAATTTGATGAAAGAAAACGCATTATGAAGCTGTTTAAAACTCACAAGTCAGGCATGGACCACATCTATTATGGATTGATTCACCCGGAGAGGCAGGATTTTGAGCCTTTTACCGTGGTAAAGGAGATATCCGAATCATCTATAAAAATCAGCCAGCCGTTAAAAGAACCATTTTCCGTAAATTCTCCCATTGCCCGGATTGTCTTTGGAAGGGTGACGCCGGAAGGAGACTTTGTGCTGAGGGTCAGAGACGATGCAACCCGTCTTTTGTATCTGATCCGATATGTAGTAGAAGGCAATGTGAACTTTAAGGTGGTGGACTTTCACAGGCTGGAAGAAAAGGAGCAGACATTATGGCACAAATCGTAGTAACCGGAGCATCCGCCATGTGTTCCTTCGGAACGGCTCCGGGAACCGTAAACGCTACGTCTCAGACGTTGTGCATGGTGGAGGGAAAGCCTGCAGCCACGATTCAGGACTGCCAGTCAGCGAACATTACTCCCTTTGGAATGTGTACGTCCCTGGCCAATCCACAGGTGGCGGCGGCTACGGCAGCAGCATTGGGAGTACTGACACCCCAACCCTGTATGCTTGTGCCGGCAGGAACCTGGATTCCTACGAAGCCTACCGTACTGATTGGAGGAAAGCCTTGTCTGACCAATGACTGCAAGCTTATGTGTGCCAACGGAATGGGGAACATCAGCATTGTCTCTCCAGGACAGGCAAAGGCAGTCATAACGTAAGTGAGAAAGAGCGGTTCAGATACCTGAACTGTTATAAAGAGAATGAAAGGAGAACTACTATCATGGCAGAATATTTTACACCAGGCGTATACGTGGAAGAATATGACAATTCTCCGCGGAGCATAGAGGGTGTGGGTACCAGCACGGCCGGTTTCATCGGCTTTGCGGAAAAAGGCCCTACCATAGGAGCACCATCCCTGGTAACAAGCTTCAAAAGCTTTACGAAACAGTTTGGAGGATTCTTAAGCGAGTTTACTCATGGAGAATACCGCTATCTGGCCAACAGTGTAGAGCAGTTTTTCATTAACGGAGGAACCAGATGCTTCGTTTCCCGTGTAATTCCTGAGGATGCCGCGGCAGCGAAAAAGGAGATGGGACTTCTTACGGTGGAGGCAGCCAATGAGGGAAAATGGGGCAACCGTATTCAGGTTTCCTTAAGCACTGTCGAGAGACGTAAAATGCAGCTTATCGCCCAGTCCGGAACCGGATATGTTGCAAAAAGCGTGGAGGGCTTCAGAGAAGGCGATTTGGTAGAGGTAGACGGGGAATATAACCGTATTGCTACTATTTATGACAACACCGTAACCTTTGAGGCAGAGTTTAAAGGGGAAGTGGTAGATAAAGGGATTATTCCTAAGACCGTGCTTTACCTGGTGACTGTGGATGTCAGTGTTCGCTACAATGATGATGTAGAGAACTATGGAGAGTTAAGCTTTAATACGGCGGCTCCTAATTACATAGGCTCTCAGCTGGGCAAAAGTGAGCTGGTGAAGGTTTCCGTAGGTCAGCTGGAGGAACTGGGAAATCCGGTGGAGGCTGTTTTCGGAGAAGGAAACCAGAGCGGAATGCTGACGCTGGAGGGCGGATTTGACGGTACTATGGACAAGGTGACTCCCATTACCTTTATCGGTGTTGACGACGGTCCCGGAAAGCGTACGGGAATCCAGTCCTTCCTGGAGAATAGTACGGTGAGCATGATGGCCATCCCAGGCATCACGGATCCGGAGGTGATTGTGTCTCTGACCGCACACTGTGAGAATTTAAAGAGCAGAGTTGCGGTGTTTGATATGCCAAAGGATATGTACAAGACAAAAGATTTGATTGAATACCGGGGGATTATTGATTCTACTTATGCGGCTATGTATCATCCCTGGATTCAGGTGTTTGACCGTTCTTCCAACAAGAGCGATTTCGTTCCGCCGTCAGGTGCGGTTATGGGTATTTATTCCAGAACGGACATTAACCGAGGCGTCCACAAGGCTCCGGCCAATGAGATTGTATTCTGTACCGGCTTAAAGGTAAATTATACTAAGGCGGAGCAGGATATTCTGAATCCGGAGGGAGTCAATCTGATTCGTGCTATTCCGGGCCAGGGAATCCGTGTATGGGGAGCAAGGACTGCCAGCAGCAATTCGGCATTTAAGTATGTGAACGTGCGGCGTCTCTTTATCTATGTTGAGGAGAGCATTAAGGCCAATACCAACTGGGTGGTATTTGAACCTAACGATGCTACGCTGTGGCAGAGAGTCAGCCTTACGATTTCTTCCTTCCTTGACAGCATGTGGAGGACAGGAATGCTGGCAGGTTCAAGTCCAAGTGAAGGGTATTTTGTGGAGATTGGAGCGTCTACTATGAGCCGTGATGATATTATGAACGGCAGGCTGATTTGCAATATCGGTATTGCTCCTTCTCGTCCGGCAGAGTTTGTAATCTTCCGTGTAACCCAGCATACGGCTGAGGCCGGCGGAGAGGCACAGGCAGAAGGCTGACAATAAGCCGACAGATACTTATAAAGGGGCTTAGGAGATATGATTTAATAGAAAAAGGAGAGATAAAAAATGGCAACATATGAAAACAGTAAGGGCCTTGCCTATCCTTTGACAAAGATGAACTTCCTGGTTACCGTGGATGGAGTTTCCGGTACTGCGGCATTCAGTGAAGTGACAGGGGTGGAGGCATCGGTTGACGTGATTGAGTTCCGTCAGGGCAATGCCAACAGCCTGGCTCCCGTTAAGATTCCGGGATTGGTGAAGCATGGGAACGTGACTTTGAAAATGGGGTATACATTGGACAGTGCGTTTAAGACTTGGATTCAGGAGTGTGTCAGTGAAGTTCGCGGGGAGATTCCAAGGAATAATGTTCAGATTGAGATGATTGATATCAATGGCGGTGCTCCTCAGGCCATTGCTACGGCTATCAGCGGGACTAGGGTGTGGATTTTGACCAATGCATGGGTGACTAAGTATAATGCACCGGATTTGGATGCCAAGACCAGTGATGTGGCGATTGAGAGTGTGGAGATTGCTTATGAGGAATTGGTGATTCCGAACTAAGAGAGGAGCTTTTTAAAGTTATTGCAAGAGGGACGCTCCGGAAAGAGTTTTCTTCCGTTTGCGGGTTTCGGAGCCAGAACCTCTAAGCTTGTGGGAATCTGCTAAAAGCAGGAACAAAAATCCGAACTCGCTTCGCTCAGACATGCGGATTTTTGTTCCTAACGCAGATTCCCACAAACTAAGAGGTTCTATGCCTCCTGCAAATGCAAACGGAAGAAAACTCTTTCCGGAGCTGGCTGTTGGATGGCTGGGGAAAGGGCCGGATGAACTTGGAAGGATGTGGGGGAGTTCGGAAGGGGGAGAGGTAGGAAGGCTTCGTGGGGAGTGTAGGGAAGAAAAGGGGAAGGGAAAGGAGTAGAGGATGGAGACTGTGTTTGAGTTTACCTTGCCGAAGGGATATCTGGATGGTGCGGGGCAGGTTCATCGGAGAGGGAAAATGCGTCTGGCTACGGCTGGAGATGAGATTAGCGCTACCAGGGATCCTAGGGTTTTGAGTAATCCTTCTTATCTTACGATTGTGATATTAGGTAAGGTGGTGACAGAGCTGGAGGGGCTGGAGATGGTCAGCGCCAATGTGATTGAGAAATTGTTTACGGCAGATTTGGCTTTTTTGCAGGATATGTATCAGAGGATTAATGATATTGAGCCGCCGGTTATGGAGGTGGTGTGTCCGGACTGCGGAAAGATTTTCAAGGCTCCCTTAAATTTTACCGGGGAGGGATAAAACTGTATCCCAAGGAAGAACTGTATCGGGAGATGGCGTTTATCTCTTATTACTTCCACTGGGGAAGTGAGGAGGTTATGAGTCTGGACCATATGAGCAGGAGAAAATGGTGCAGCGAGATATCGCAGATTAATCAGAGTTTGAATCCCTCCAAAAAGGAAAAGGAAAAAAGTATTCTTGACATGAAGGCTTCACGATAGAAAGGTTGATGGAATATGGCATATACGACGGCAGATTCGGGCAATATCCTGGTCCGGAATTATGGGAAGAATCCGGCGGTAAATTTTAATTTTATGCTTCGGGTAGAGGGAATCTTTGACCTTCCTTGCAGGACGGTTCGTGCTTTCCAGAGGGAGAATGAGTATGAACTGATTCAGGAGGGAGGGCTGAATGACTATGTCCATATGCGGCGTAAGCCAATTTCCAAGCCATTTACGTTTCAGGTGGAGCGGTATGTGGGAGTGGATATTTTGGATCCCTTAAGTAATGGCACGGATTTGATTTTGCCGGTGATTTTATTCATTAACCGGTATTCTGTCTATGGGGATTTCCTTCCGGTCCGCATGTATGTGTTTACCGGATGTACGGTGATGTCAAAGGAATATGGGGAGTTGAATGCGGAGAAAAGCGGGCTTCTGACAGAGACCACGACCATAGCCTACAGAGAGATGTTCTGTATGGAAAATGTAGCCGGAAGCTTTTTGATGGAGGAGCCGTGGGAATTTAAAGAAAGAGATAAAAAGGGAAATGGGAAGCAGTCGGCCAGACATGGCACCAACTGGTTTAGGGCAGATGGAGTAAACCAGGAGAAGTCCATAGATGACGGGGAGGCTGTACTTGATGAATTTAAGAAGAGAGCGAAGAAATGGAGTTTTAACGAAAAAGATAAAAAGGGAGCCGGGACCCAGTCGGCGGTACATGGTACAACCTGGTTCAAGACAGAAGAGGTAGATAATGACGGTAAGAAGATAGAGTCAAGCGTATCGGTAAATGATGGGGAAGCTGTGCGGAAAGGTTTTGAAGGCAGGGCGAAAAAATGGAGTATGACTACCGATAAATTGGTTGACGGGAAAAAGGTGGGCAACAAAGTGCCGATGGCAGCGGTACAGCCGGTAAACCAGAAGACAAAGGAAGAGATGGAAAGTGCTGCCAAACAATGGAAATATAATACAGGGAATAAAGAGAACAACAAGCCGATGGCAGCAGTGCAGCCGGTAAATCAGAAGACAAAAGAAACGATGGAAAATGCTGCAAAGCGCTGGGGCTTTAAAGATAAAGATAAAATGGGAGCCGGGAGCCAGTCAGCGGTACATGGTACAACCTGGTTTAAGACAGAAGAGATAGATGAAGAAGGAAAAAAGGTAGAGTCATTTGTAGCGGTAAATGATGAGAAACCTGTGCTGAAAGATTTTAAAGGCAGGGCGAAAAAATGGAGTATGCGTGCCGATAATGCAGATGACGGGAAACCGGTGGGGAATAAAGCGCCGATGGCAGCGGTACAGCCGGTAAACCAGAAGACAAAGGAAGAGATGGAAAGTGCTGCCAAACAATGGAAATATAATATAGGGAATGAAGAGAACAACGAGCCGATGGCGGCAGTGCAGCCCAAAGGGCAGCAGTCCAAGTCTGAAATGGAAGGGAAGGCCCAAAAATGGGAATTCAAGGCAGATAATATAGAGACTAAATCGGCAGTAGAGCCGGAAGGACAGCAGTCCAAGTCCGCTATGGAAGGGAAGGCTGTGAAATGGGAATTCAAGACAGATAATATAAAGCCTAAGTCGGCGATGCAGCCGAAAGAGCAGCAGTCCAAGTCCGCTATGGAAGGGAAGGCTGTGAAATGGGAGTTCAAGGCAGACAATATAGAGCCCAAGTCGGCAGTAGAGCCGGAAGGACAGAAGTCCAAATCCGAGATGGAAGGGAAGGCTGTGAAATGGGAGTTCAAGGCAGACAATATAAAGCCTAAGTCGGCAGTGCAGCCGAAAGGACAGCAGTCCAAGTCCGCTATGGAAGGGAAGGCCCAAAAATGGGAGTTCAAGGCAGATAATATAGAGACTAAATCGGCAGTAGAGCCGGAAGGACAGCAGT
>CAYWRB010000019.1:9846-16359 GCA_964460025.1 uncultured Hungatella sp. | reverse complement strand
AATATGGCAGTAGAACAGGCGGGAAAGAACACACATATTAACGGATTGATCACAGGAAGAGCCACAGGCGTGGTGAGGAACTCTTTTTCCGTAGGGGAGATACGAAATACGGTGTGGAGAGCAGACGGAACCAGATCTTCTACGGAGATATCCGCCACCTGCGGACCTGCTATCGGAACCATTGCTAAAAATAATCCTGATATACAGAACACGTTTTTCTTCACGACAGAGAAGAGTAAAGTGTTTACCCGGGATTTCCCCAACCATAAGAAAGAGACGGATTTTACCATCCTTCAGGATCCGGAATTTTACAATGTCACCGTAAACCAGGGACAGAAGTTCGATATGGAGGATCTGAGGATGGGATACTATCCCAGAGTAAAGATGTCAGAAGAGATGAAGGGGAAGCAGAGACCGGAGCCTTTGCCGGATGCAGCCAAAGATACGATCCAGCTTCTGTCTACGGACGTACTGGAAGCACACGATGATTATGCCATAGCGGTGATGAAATTTAACAACCAGGTGGAACAGACCATCAACAGCGTCCAGGTGGAAGGGCTGAATGTGGAGATCTTGACGGATCCGGAACACACCCAGGGAACGTCAGAGGATGGGAAGGAGTATCAGGTGTATGTGAAACTGACTCCGTCTACCCGTTACCGCGACCGGTATCCCGTTACCAGCTTTACTTATGGATCCAGGGATCAGAAGAAGGTACTGGATGACCCTGGCAATCCGGATAATCCGGCCAATGCGGATAACCGGCGCCGGGATATTGTGGTTACCTTCTATAAGCATGTGACACAGGACAACTGGGGGACGGCGTTCAGCAATTCCGGGGATTTTTACCGGATTGTGGAAGATATTGACTTTAGTCTTCCGCCTTATGATAACGAAGTGATCCGCAACAGGGCCCAGAGCAGTATCCGGGCCATGGGAGCATTTACCGGTATCCTGGATGGGGAATACAACGGTGCCATCCATACCGTAAAGAATCTGAATCTGGTGGAGTATCCATACCTGTTTGACGAAGTAAAAGGAGGAAAAGTTCAAAATCTTATTGTAGAGGATATGGTCATTGAAGGCGGCGGAAAAAGAAACGTTTACACCGGTTTTGTTGGAAGAAGTACCAACGGTGCGGCCTTTAGGAACATTGTTCTGAAGAATTCCCGGATTCGCGGAGTCTATCAGTACGGAGGCGCTCTCGTGGCACATGGAACCAATACCAGCATCATTGACTGTGTGGCAGTGGAAACCTCCATAAACTCGGCAGAGATTGGGATGGAAATGCGTATAGGAAGTCTTGCAGGGTACCTAAACGGAGGCCGTATAGAAAACTGTCTCAGCAGGAAGATCAATATTGACGCCAATTTGGGACAATCGGCTGAGGCCATAGGAGGCCTGACAGGACATGGAGTCGGAAACTCTATCATACAAAACTGTTATGCCCAGGGAAGCGTGAAATCAGGATTTGCCAAGACCGGCGGCCTGGCGGGACGGGGAGAGGTTCTGAATGTGTCCAAAAGCTGGTCAAAAGTAAATATAAACGGGGCATCTAATTTTGTAGGCGGTATCCTGGGGCAGGGTAATAATTCTACTAATTTAGGCTCTCTGTTAAGCGCCGGAGAGATCTTTACGGCAGCCGACAATAATTATGGAAGGATTGTAGGAGGATATCTGGGAGGAACCCCGAGAAGGAGAGTTCGGTGTTACGGCACCGCGGATCAGAAGATCAATTCAGAGGTTTTGACGGATCCTATGGACGCGGAAGGGCTTTTGACAGAGTCTCAGCTGATGATGGAACAGCATTATTGGAATTCCGTGACTCTGGGAGATGCTTTTGATTATTCTGTAGTGGAAGAAGGAAAACTGCCTCTGCTGTTTAACCAGGAAGGTACGGCCCTTCTGCCGGAGCAGGGCGATGGAACTCCCATAACTTCCGCGAGTATTGAATTTACCGCTTCCGGAACGGCGGAGTATAAGGACAGCGGAACAGGGGGCTCCAGAGCCGGAGACTATGATCTGACATTGAACCTGACTTTCTCTACGGAAAAGGCGCCGTTAAACCAGCTGACCCAGGAAAATTATGGAAGCAGCTACGCATCTTATTTTGGGGCCGGCTATGAAAATATTGTAGTTGAGGATATGGTTAAGGATGGGTTTAAGCTGGAAGGACAGCCTCAATGGGACGGAAAGAATCTCAGCCTTACTTTCACGGGGATAAAACCGGAAAAATATATGGATGGCTATCGGGTACTTTTAAACTACGGAGACGAGCCTTCCATAGCCCGGCTGGTATTTACGGATAAGGACTCCGGAAAGGAAGTGCCGTTATACCGCCATATCTACCGGGTACAGTCTTTGGCTTCGGACGGAACGGATTATGGCAGCTGGCAGGATGCAATGGCATATGCCGGTACCAGATATGAGAATTTCCTGATTATGGAGGACCTTGATTTTACCAATGCATCAGAACGGGATGCAAGAGTGAATCTGAGAGTGAACCGTCTGGAGGGATGCAGGAAACCGGTAAAGGATCTGACGGAGGAAGGAGTTCCCGAGGCGGAGAGGAAAGCTTACCTGACGGAGTCTTTAAGTGGAGGGACCTCTCCATATGTGGTACTCTATAACTTTACCTATACGGACACCCAATCAGACAGCTCAGGATGGTTTTTCGAGGTGCGGGGGGAGATAAAGAATATCCGTTTCCAGAATATTAAGTGGAGACGTACCCCGGCCGGAAGCAATATCGGTATCATACGGCAGATGAATGGAACCATGTCCTTTGTAGATATTGTTGACACGGAGATTGATTATGGCCTGGCTACGGAAAGAATCGGCTTTATCTCCACGGCCAATGGGAATGTCCGTTATGTCAGAGGAAAAAACATCAAAGTCTATACCACTGATACTTCTACGAGAAGTGTGAACCGTGTAGGAGGTATTGTGGGATACAGTACGGTTCTGCTGGATCACATCAGTGTAAGCGGAACCACGCCTCAGGGGGATAATCCTGCAGGCTACTACTCGGATTACAGAATAGAAGGCAGCAAAATCAATGCCACCGGCGGTTCCTATACAGGAGGAATTGTAGGCCACGCCGAGGTTCCCGGTATTATCTATGTATATGGAGATACCATTCAGGTGACAGGGAGAACTGGTATCGGCGGCCTGGGCGGATGGATCAGTGCCAACGGAAGTCAGTATCAGGTATCAAAGACCCAGTGGGAAAAGGAAGGAAAAGTATATCTGACCGAGATAAGAAACAGCCGGATAAGAGGGGTTTCCGCAGTGGGGGCAGCTTATGGCTACGGCTACTATGTCAGGCTTGCTCTATCGGAAAAGAATCAGGTGGAAAGCACTGCGAACCAGGCGGGAGGAATCGTTGGGGGAAGTTATACCATACAGTATTCGAAAGCCATTGACTGCCAGATTACGGCAGGCGGAGACTTTGCCGGGGGCATCAATTCCTGTGCCAATGACTATGGCTTTGATGAGGTGGAAGTCAGAGGATGCACCATAACAGCCAGGAACTACGCAGGAGGACTGACAGGAAGGGGAGCCGGATGTAGCAATGCATTGGTAGAAAACTGTGCCATCTATGCGGACAACTATACAGGCGGACTCTTTGGTCTGTCAGATTATAACGGGACTACCAACAGAGGACTGGTGAGGAACTGCCATCTTGGAAGAACCGTGACGGAATATCCGGCAGTAGAGAAAAATGCTGACAACACATATACATTAACGTGGAAGCAAGAAAGCGGCAGCAGTTCCGCCTATGTGGGAGGATTTGCAGGAGGCTCTTACGGTTCCCAGTACCGGAATTCCGTGGTGGATGACAGTGTGGTCATCAAAGGACTTTCCAATATCGGAGGAGCAATGGGAGCAGGCGGAGGAGGAGAATCTTACAACGTGGAGGTGTCTCCAAAGATTGAGGCAAGCGGAAACTATGTGGGAGGGTTTGCAGGAGAACTTTATGGCTATGCGGAATCCCCCAGAGGAAAGAATATGCTGGCCAGACCTGTTACAAAGTTTGATCGAGCAATTATCGTAGCAGATGCAGCGGGCAACGCCTATGTAGGCGGATTTGCCGGTTCCTATGCACCCGGCGAGGTTCCCAGAGATCCGGACACCGGACAGCCTATTGAGGGAAGCGGACACAGTGAATATCTGACGAAGCAGAACATCAGTCATGTTATTCTGGGCGGCCAGATAACCGGCATATCATCAGTAGGAGTGATCGGATCCAATATAAACGGGAATAATCCGGCAAGGGAAGATGAGGGAATCAATTATCTGAGGATTGTGGAAGGAATGAAGCAGAATAGTAATCCACAGAGTATGGTTGCCCAGAACCTGGTCATGGGGCAGACAGACACGGATTACAGCAAACCTTTTGTGGTAACCATAGCCCAGCTTAAAACCAGTGGGTTCTACTATAATGCAGAAGGAAACGGAGGTATGGACTTTGACAAAGATGGTAAGGACGGGGCAACTTCCAAAAGAAATTTCCATTTTGATGACGACCAGGCAGCCAAGGGATACTTCCCATGGGTTTCCAGAGAGACCAATTCAGAACTGGTGATGGGAGACTGGACGGAATTCTATTTCGGTACTTCCGGCACACCAGGAAGCTATGTAAATCCTCAGGACGGTATTCCGATACCGGGGACGCCCCAGGGAATCACATTCTTTGGATTGGACTGGAACACGGATGAATTGTTTGAAGACATTGCCGTCTATGCTTCCGGAGCGGGAACCATGAATCTGGAATTCCCGGCGGAGATAGCGGAATTCGGAGCCTATGGAGCGGAAGTTAAGAAGGAAATGGCGGAAACAGGATTGTCAGAAGCGGAAATGTCTGAGACAGGAGCGGAACAAGCCGGGCTAAATGTGGCAACGCAGTCCGAACCGGGACGAATTGGCGATGATGAAGCGTTGGCGGAAATGATGATTCCGGACGTTTACTTTGAGATCTTCGGGCCGGATGGCAGGCTGCTTGAACGGACGGATATTGACAGGCAGACCTATACCATACCCTATGATTTTGACACTACACTGACCATCCGTGTAACGCTGGATCATGAAACCAGAAGCTTTGCCGTCACCAAGGAGGAATTGCGGAATACGGTTATGTCCTGGGGCAGCCACTGCTACTATCTGAAGAAGGACGGCGTGTACAGCGACAACGGGGCTTACTCAGGAACAGGAACTTATGACAATGTCCGTAAGGTAATGGACGGTTCCTTTGTCCATCTGTATCAGGGCAGGGCATTGGATGACGACGGCAGAATCTATGATGTGGAATCAGGCAGCCAGACAGGAGAGCTGGACAGTGAACTGCTGTTTAAGAGCAGCCAGGACAGCATACCGGCCTATGTGACGGAATTTGACGGAGAGGAGATTCGGACCTACCGTTCCTACAGCCTTACAGGGGATGTCAGTAGCAGCCAGGAATCGGAGCCGGAAGACAACCGGTCCGACTACCGTCTGGTGGCTAAAAATGGAAAACTGTTTGGCCTGGATCCTGAACTGGATGCGGATTATGGAATGGGATTCAGAAATTTCCTGGCGGATTATTACAGTACCTCCCAGGGCAGTACGGAATATTTAAGCATTGTAACTCCCAAGAATGTCCTGGAAGACCGCAAATCGCCTATCAGCTGGCCTAAGGACGAAAATCAGAAAGAGATTCTCAATAAGTTCCAGGTTGCGGAACTGGGAGACAATATCTACTGTGACGAGTCTTACGTAATCTTAAGGTATTGCGACAATACGACGGCAGCCTTTGACTACCTGACAGGAACCCTCTTGTTCAAGGATGATTCGGAGAAGAAAGAACTGGGATTTTTGGAGTATGCCACCATGTGGATGGAGGGCAAGTCTTCTTCCATGAAGGTAACTGCGGCTTATAACAGCGCCTCCGGGCTGGTAAACAGCCTTACGGTGAATCCGATTGACGACAATGCACTGATCGGAATAGGAAAAGACGGTGAGGTTCCCAAGGATCCGGCACAGACGGCAAAGAAGAGCGATATGGATATTGCCATTGACAGCAGCAATACGGAAGGAGGCAAGAACCAGCAGGAAGGGAAGAACCAGACAGCCGGTGAAAAGGCGGATCAGAAAGAGACGGTCTCTGCAGCAGCCGGTGAAAATGGGATTCAGGTATCCGATGAAGACAGTCAGACTCCTGCAGATAACCAGGAGACCCTGGAATCGAACGAACCGACTGGGGATGCCGGGAACGCAGGTGCCGGGAACGCGGAAAATGGAATCGCAGAAACCGGAAATGCGGGTGCCGGAATCGCGGAAAGTGGAATCGGTGAGAAGGCGGATGAAGCAGAGGCAGAAGGAGAAAATGGCCAGGGGACGGAGATAACCGGTGGAGAAAGCGGAGACGGCCAGGAAAGTGGCGCAGTGACCGGTAAAACCGAAACCGGTGTGAAACGTGATGCAGCGGCCGGTAAAACCGAAACCGGTCATGAAGCAGATGCACCGGAAGGCGGA
>CAYWRB010000019.1:0-9746 GCA_964460025.1 uncultured Hungatella sp. | reverse complement strand
TGAAGCAGATGCACCGGAAGGCGGAACCAACCGTGAGGCAGGCATATCGAAGGCCGGAATCGGCCATGAAGCAGGCACACCGGAAGCTGGAGCCGGTCTCGAGACAGATATATCAAGAGCCGGAACCGGTGAGAGGACAGACACAACACAGTCTGACCCAATGAGGGATCATGCGGCAGAAATCAGCAGTGAAGCCAGCCGGAAAACAGAGGATACGATACTGCCGTCTGACGGTAACCAGACAGTGGGAGCAGGAAAGCTTTCAGGATCTGACACCAATGAAACGGGTCACCAGAGAGCGAAAGACGAACCCCGGGCTAAGACTGCAGGTCCATCTCTGAACTCTGACAGGGCCTATGTAACCATGCTGACAGCGGAAGCCAACGGATATGAAGTTTTCCGTGCCCAGGATCTTTTGAGCAAAGACAGCAGCAGTCTCATAAGTGAGAATCGTAAAGTGGAAATTATGCAGGAAAATGGTATCCGGCGGAATGCAATCGATTTGGAGGCCATGAAAGTTACTGCGGATCAGAATCAGACCGGTCTGATTCTGGTTGCCGGAGCAGCCGCATGTATGATCGCGCTTCTTATGATTCTCCATAAGAAGAAACGAAAATTAAATATGGAATAAAAAATATACCAGCACCGGAAGGGATTGTTTTCGGTGCTGGTATGTTTTCATTTCGTGATGCGGCAGCCTGTTTTAATTCTTCCGTGAACCCGGATTTTGAATTATACTTCAAATTATAATAATTTCAAGTATAATTTTATCATTCCATCACAACATTATCACAGATTCCTCACATTTCCTTCACACATTTTATATAAACTCTCCTTAAAAAAATAAGGGAGGGGATGACATCATGTCACCGTTATCAGAGTCACAAAAAAATTTTTATCGAACCAACAAAGCACACATCTGTATGGCAGCCATTGTCATAGCACTTCTGTACTTATTTCTTATCCCATTAAAATCCCATGCAGCCGAAGGCTTCCATCTGTTCACAGATACCCCCGGCATCCGTGTGACGGCAGGAGATTCCGTAAGCTTTGACCTGCATCTGTCTGGCAGCAATGCCGCGGATACCGATGTCTATCTGTCTGCGGAAACCATGCCCCAGGGCTTCAGCGGATATTTCAAGAAAGGAACCTATGAGGTGTCCAAGGTTCACGCAAGCGGCAGCAGCCAGGATACGATCGCATCCTTTCAGGTGACGGTTCCGTCGGAAGCATCGGAGGGGACTCATCAGATCAGGCTGCATGCCATAGCTGACACAGGGCTTGAGGACGAACTGACCCTGGAGCTTACGGTCAGCCAGCTGGAATCCGGGGAGAGCAGCTTCTATGTGGAGTATCCGGATCAGGAGGGCGTTTCCGGAACCTCTTTTTCTTACTCAACCACCATTGCCAACAATACCTTATCCACCCAGAATTACAATTTCTCTTCCAATGCTCCTGCCGGGTGGATGGTTACCTTTACCAGCGACTCCAAGCAGATTTCAAGCCTGGAGGTTGAATCCGGCCAAAGCGCGGGCGTAACCATTACGGCCACCCCTCCTGACAAGGTAGATGCCGGAGACTACCAGATCAGCTGCGCCGCCACATCGGCCAGAGAGCAGCTTTCTACGGATTTAAACGTTAAGATTCTCGGCACCTATGATATGGAATTGTCCACGGTTGACGGGCGGCTTTCTTTTGATGCCTTCGCAAAAAAAGCGTCTGATGTGACCTTATTGCTTACCAACAACGGCAATATTGATTTGGAAAATATTACCCTGTCCTCCAATGCTCCCGCCGGATGGGAGGTATCTCTGGATACCACAGCCATCGATCAGCTGGCAGCAGGAGCCTCCAAGGAAATCACGGCCCATGTGACTCCTGGTGACAGTGCTCTTACAGGCGACTATATCACGATCATCAATGCATCCTGCGATAACCGGTCCGACTCTTTGGAGTTTCGTGTCACCGTAAAGACACAGACCGGCTGGGGAATCGTGGCCATAGTCATCATTGTTGCCGTGATAGCCGGACTTTCCTATGTGATGAAGAAATACGGTAGGAGGTAATCTTTCGTACACCGCTGCAAGGCAGTACCGGTTGGTGTTTGGGAAAGGAATGACAAAAAGAATGAACGGATATGACAAATGTTTGTATGAAGAAAGGAAGGGTGACCGTTATGACAGGTTCTGAAACCATAGACGCCTCTGTCATACGGACAGAGGGACTTACGAAACGATACGGGGAGCTGACAGCTGTGGACAGCCTGGACCTGACCGTGTACAGGGGCGAAGTCTTTGGGCTGTTAGGGCCTAATGGCGCAGGCAAGACCACCACCACGTTGATGCTTCTGGGGCTGACGGAGCCGGATGGCGGCACGGCCATGATCCAGGGGTTAAACTGTACCAGAGACGCTCTGGCGGTAAAAAGGATTGTGGGATATCTTCCGGACAATGTAGGCTTCTACACGGAGATGACAGGCCGGGAGAATCTGCGTTTTACAGGACGGCTTAACGGACTGGAAGGCAAAGAGCTGGAGGAGAAGATAGAGGCGCTTCTTTCACGGGTAAACATGACAGAGGCTGCAGACAAAAAGACAGGAACTTATTCACGAGGCATGCGGCAGCGCCTGGGAATTGCGGATGTGCTGATGAAGGATCCCCAGGTGATCATCATGGATGAGCCTACTCTCGGCATTGACCCGGAAGGAATCCGAGAACTGATGTGGCTGATCCGGGATCTTGCGGAGCAGGATGGCAGGACCATCCTTCTCTCATCCCACCAGCTGCATCAGGTACAGCAAGTCTGCGACCGTATGGGAATCTTTGTGAGGGGCAGAATGATCGCCTGCGGTACCTTAGAGGAATTGGGAAAGCAGATCGACCATGACGGCGTGAGAACTTTGGAATTGTCCGCCTATCCGGACAATATCCGGCTTCAGGATATTTTAAGAGGGATAAACGGTGTGGCGGATGTAGAAAGAAACAGTGATTTGTATGTGATTCGTTCTCTCTTTGATGTGCGCAGGGCGCTGTCCAAAGAATTGATGGACAAAGGCTACACCATTATGCATCTGCGCCAGGCAGGAAGCGATCTGGATGAAATTTACCGCAAATATTTTGAAAAGGCAGGTGAGGAACATGGAGAAAAGGAATTATCATACTCTGAAGGTACTGTTTGAAAAAGAGACGGCGGATTTTATCAATGGGAAGCGAATGATTCTCTTTGTCATACTGATGGCCCTGATTACGGTAACCGGTTTTTATGCGGCAGTATCCGGCCTGTCTGCGGAGATGTCGGATAGCGGAGCTTCGTCCGCCGGATTTTTATTTCTGAAGCTGTTTACCGTTAACGCCAATTCTATTCCCTCATACAATTCCCTTATGGCATTGATGGGGCCCTTTATCGGGATTTTCATGGGCTTTGACGCCATCAACAGCGAACGGACAGAGGGCACCTTAAACCGTCTGGTAAGCCAGCCGCTGTACCGTGATAACATCATAATCGGAAAATTTCTGGCCGGTATTTTCCTCATAACCATTATGGTGTTTTCCTCCGGCCTTCTCATCGCAGGAGTAGGCCTCCTCACTACCGGGCTGATCCCTACGGGAGAAGAGGCCATGAGGCTTTTTATCTTTCTCTGTTTTTGCGTGATCTATATAGGCTTTTGGCTGGCGGCATCGATCCTGTGTTCCACGGTATGCAGACACGCCGCAACCTCGGCCCTTGCCTGCATTGCCATCTGGCTGTTCTGCGCCATCTTTATAAGCCTGCTGGCAGGAATTGTTGCGGATGCCCTGTATCCAACCGGCGGTAATGATATGCAGTCCATGATGAATGAGGTGGATAATTATTCCTGTATGCTGAACATAAACCGGATTTCTCCCTATTATCTGTTTGGAGAAGCCACGTCCACCTTGCTAAATCCAAGCGTGCGCTCCATCAATGCCATTACCATGGCTCAGCTGTCCGGGGCCCTGTCCAGCACCCTGTCTCTGGGACAGAGTATGCTGCTTGTATGGCCTCACCTTACGGCCCTTATAGCACTGATGCTGATCGCTTTTGCCATTTCTTACGTATCCTTCATGGGGCAGGAGATCCGGGCAAGATAAATTTTTTAAAATAGGAAGATAGCAAAAGTCCATGTACCCGTAGAAATATGGGTATATGGACTTTTTGTTTGAAAAGTTTGAAATAAGCGGTAATTTACGATATAATGACATAATCATCAGTACTGTCGCCGCGGTTGCCTGTAGATAGAACCACAGAGAGGGAAATACCATATGAAAAATAATAAAGCCACAAAGTTTACGGAGGCTACAAGAGTACAGATGCCGGCCCTGGTGCATCTAACCCGCATCGGTTACACTTATTTTGGCAGGATATATGAAGATATGGCAGGAACGGTATATGATCCCGACACCAATATTTTGACGGAGGTCTTTAAAGAGCAGTTTAAAAAGCTGAATCCGGAAAGGGCAGGGGAGGCAGAGGAAGTATTGCGCGCCATCCGCCAGGAGTTAGACTATGATGACCTGGGCAGATCGTTTTATAACCGGCTGACCAGTGAATCTCCTGTTAAATTGATTGACTATGGCCAATGGGACAGAAATGTGTTTCACTGCACGGCAGAGTTTACATGCAAAAGAGAGGAAGAAGAATTTCGGCCGGATATTACACTGTTCATAAACGGACTGCCGTTGGCTTTTATAGAAGTAAAAAAGCCTAATAACAGAGGCGGTATGGTGGAAGAGAGCCGGAGAATGAATCTTCTGAGATTTCCCAACAAGAAATTTCGGCGTTTTATCAACATTACCCAGCTGATGATTTTTTCCAACAATATGGAGTATGATTCCATGGGAGGAATTGTTCCGGTACAGGGAGCGTTTTACTGTACGGCGGCAAGAGAATCCGCTCAATTTAACTGTTTTAGAGAGGAGAACATGGGAAATGAGCCGGTTGCGCCCTTTATTGCCGATTATCCGTACCTGCCGATTGACCCGGATACGGAAAAACGCATTCTGTCGGATTTCAACTGTCAGGTGATTCACCACGCACCGGAGTATCAGACCAATCTCGAGGTGAACACTCCCACCAACAGAATTCTTACATCCATGTGCAGCCCGGAGAGGTTCTTGTTTTTCATAAAATACGGGATCGCCTATGTAAAATTCGAAAAAGAGGTTGACGGAAAGATCGAATCTACGGACCAGAAACATATTATGCGTTATCAACAGCTGTTTGGGGCATATGCAGTCAGGCGTCAGCTGAAAGAAGGCGTAACGTCAGGAGTCGTCTGGCATACACAGGGAAGCGGTAAAACCGCACTTTCCTATTATTTAACCCATATTCTCAATGACTATTATGCAGAGCAGAATAAAGTGGCAAAGTTTTATTTTATTGTAGACCGGTTAGATCTGCTGGAACAGGCGGCCCAGGAATTTGAGGCCAGAGGGCTGGAGGTAAAGACGGCCAATACCAGGGAAGAGCTGATGGCTCAGTTCAGAACCAATCAGGCCCAGGAGGGCAGCAGCGGAAAGCAGGAGATAACCGTAGTAAATATTCAGAGATTCGCCGAGGACCATACCAAAGTGAGTCTGAATTCCTATGGGACAAATTTACAGAGGATATTTATCATTGACGAGGCGCACCGGGGCTATAATCCGTCGGGCTGCTTTTTAGCCAATCTGTTTGATGCAGATCAAAACTCCGTAAAAATTGCACTGACAGGAACACCTCTTTTAAAAGCGGAACGCTCATCGTGGAAGGTATTCGGTACATATCTGCACACCTACTATTATGATAAATCCATTCAGGACGGGTATACCTTAAAGATCATAAGGGAGGATATTGAGACATCCTATAAAGAAAATCTGTCTTCCATTTATGAACAGTTAGAACATCTGGTTCAGAAAAAAGATATCCCCAAAGAAAGTATCATTGAACACAAGTCCTATGTTAAGGAACTGCTGCGATATATCATAACGGACTTGAAAAAATTCAGACAGCTTCAGGGAGACATAAGTCTTGGCGGCATGGTAATCTGTGAAACCAGCAGGCAGGCCAGAAGCCTATATGCATATTTTGACGAGATACAAAAGGAATTGAATCAACAGGCATCTGTGCCCGTGAATTTAAAGGCAGGATTGATTTTACATAACAGTGATGACAAGGAGACCAGAAAGCAGATTGTAAAAGACTTCAAGAAGAATATGACGGTGGATATTCTCATTGTGCATAACATGCTGTTAACCGGGTTTGACGCACCCAGACTGAAAAGGCTGTATTTCGGCAGAAAGATGAAGGACCATAATCTTCTGCAGGCCATAACCAGAGTCAATCGGCCATACAAGGATAACCGATATGGATATGTTATTGACTTTGCTGATATCAAGAAGAACTTCGATGAGACCAATGAGGCCTATTTAAAAGAGCTGAATCGATTCAGCAATCCTGACGAAGTGGGGGAGGATGTGCCGGCGGATACCCTGCTGCATGTGATAGAAGACAAAGAATCTTTGCTTCGGCAGATACAGGAGGCCAGACAGATTCTTTTTGAATACACCACGGACAATGCGGAGATTTTCAGCCAGGAGATTTCAGAGATCGAAGACAGGCAGAAACTTTTAGACTTGAAAAAGGCATTGACTGCGGCCAGAGATTGCTTTAATATCGTTCGTACCTTCGGCGATGAAGAATTAAAGAAAGAATTTTCAAAAATGGAAATTCCGATGCTGCCGGCCATGATTTCCGAGGTGCAACACCATATGACAATATTGGCTCAGAAGGAGGTATTTTCCCAAGAGGATTCTGTCCGGCAGATGATAAATGAAGCCATGGCCAATATAACCTTTACCTTTAGTAAAATCGGGGAAGAAGAGATGAAGCTTATATCCGGAGGCGCGCAGCTTCAGGAAAAATGGCAGTACACCATCAGAAGTTTTATCGAAAATACGGATCAGGAAGACCCGGAATATATTTCTCTTAAAGAGGCATTTACCCGGAGATTTAAGGAACACGGATTTGTTGTGGACAGTCTGGCAAAATATAATGAACAGACAAAGGCGCTGGATGAAATTATTAAAAAATTAAAGGAACTTCAGCGGAAAAATACGGCGCTTGCCAGAAAATATAATGGCGATACTAAGTTTGCCTGTGTTCACAAACGAATTCGGGAGGAGAATGAACGGAGAAGGCAGCAGAAGAGAAACGCTATCTTTTCTATGTATGATGAAAAGATACATGAATTACTGATGGAAATAAAAAAGGATGTTGACCAGAAGGTGTATGACAGAAATGATATCTTAAAAAAGGATGAATATTTTGAGCAGACAGTTATGGTACAAATCAAGGAGGGGATGGACAGGCTTAGCCTTGAAAGCATACGGGAGGATCGGATATTTGTTCGAGACAGGCTTGCCAAACAATACCTTGCGCAGTATCATTTGTCATATCCGGAGACATAAGGAGACAACATGAGTATAAAAGCAGATACCATAGCGCTGATCGATGCGCTGAAAGCCACATGCCAGGCATACGGTATGGGGAATGACGGAAATGAATACAAGATAATTACACAGGTATTTCTGTATAAGTATATCAATGATAAATTTGGACATGCGGTCAAACAGATTCGTCCTCAAGTTCTCGAGATGGAACGGTGGGAGGAATGGTATGAGGACATGACGGAAGATGACCGGCTGGATCTGTTTGATGAGCTGTCCCCCGATATTCCCAGGCTGAACCCGGAACATCTGATTGCCAATCTCTGGAATCAGCAGTCCAAGGGAGACTTTGATTTGATCTTCGACAGCACCATGACAGATATTGCCGACAAGAACATTGCCATTTTTTCGACCCAGACAACTCAGAATACCAAGATTCCTCTGTTTGAAAAACTGACACAGTATGTTACGGATGAGGCGCAGAGGGCGCCATTTGCCCGTGCGCTGGTGGACAAACTGGTTAATTTTTCCTTCGAGGAAGTCTTTGACCAGCATTACGACTTTTTTGCCGCGATTTTTGAGTACCTGATCAAGGATTATAACACTGCCGGCGGCGGGAAATATGCGGAATATTATACGCCCCATTCTATCGCAACAATTATGGCACGGCTGCTTGTGGGGGACAGCTCGGGGCTGCACAATATTGAATGTTACGATCCTTCTGCCGGTACGGGAACCCTGCTGATGGCTCTCAGCCACCAGGTAGGGGAGGACAAATGTACCATATTTGCCCAGGACATCTCCCAGAGGAGCAACAAGATGTTGAAGCTGAATCTGATATTAAACGGCCTGGTAACCTCCCTTGACCATGCGATCCAGGGAGATACTCTTGTTGCCCCGTATCACAAAAGCGATGACGGCCAATCTCTCCGTCAGTTTGACTATGTTGTGTCCAATCCTCCCTTTAAGATGGATTTCTCGGATACCAGAGAAAAAATTGCGGCAATGCCCTCTCGTTTTTGGGCCGGCGTGCCCAGGGTTCCGGCAAAGAAGAAGGAAAGCATGGCCATCTATACCTGCTTTATTCAGCATGTGATAAATTCACTGAAACCTTCAGGCAAAGGGGCAATCGTAATTCCCACAGGCTTTATCACTGCCAAGAGCGGCGTTGAGAACAAGATACTAAAGCATATTGTAGATGAAAAAATCGTTTATGGCTGTGTGAGCATGCCATCCAATGTATTTGCAACAACAGGAACCAATGTGTCCGTACTATTCTTTGACAATTCCAAAACCACCAAAAAGGTGGTGCTCATAGACGCTTCAAAGATGGGGGAGGAGTACAAAGACGGGAATAATCAGAAGAAACGTCTTCGTGATTTTGAGATTGATCAGATTGTAAATACATTTCTTAACAAAGAGGAAGTGGAAGATTTTTCCGTGGCGGTTACCTATGATGAGATTGTGGAGAAGAAATATTCCCTGGCAGCAGGTCAGTACTTTGAAATAAAGCTGGATTATTCGGAGGTGTCCAAAGAGGAATTCCTTTTAAGAATGAGTGCCTATAGGCTGCAGCTGCAGAGCTATTTTGAAGAGGAAAATCGGCTGCAACGTGAGATTATGGAGCAACTGGAGAAGGTAAAATATGAGTAGGGAAACGTATTCTGTCATCCGTCTGAGAGAGGCTGCCAATGTGGAAATCAGCGGGGTGGATAAGAAATGGTCTGCAAAGGAAACGGAAGTAAGGCTCTGTAATTATGTTGATGTTTACTATAACTGGGCGATTACCAGAAAAGGCGCGGTAAATTTTATGAAGGCCAGCGCCAATGAAAGTCAAATCAAACGATTTACACTGAAAAAGGGACAGGTCGCCTTGACGAAGGACAGCGAGACGAAATACGATATAGGAATTTCAGCCTATATAGCAGATGATTTGGACGACACCGTACTGGGATATCACTGTGCCCTTATTACGCCGGATGAAACAAAGGTAAACGGAAAATATCTGAATGCTTTTCTGCATACAAAGTTTATAAGAAGGTATTTTGAACTGAATGCAACTGGCAGCGGACAAAGATATGCCCTGTCTATAGATATACTTAATAACATTCATTTATACCTTCCCCTAATGGAGGTGCAGGAGAAGATAGGAGATTTGTTCTCAAAGATTGACCGGAAAATAGAACTGAACCGGGAGATAAATGATTGTTTGAAGAAGATGGCTAAGTCTATTTATAATTATTGGTTTGTGCAATATGATTTTCCAGATGCTTCAGGTCTTCCCTACCGTTCTTCAGGAGGTAC
>CAYWRB010000018.1:0-16701 GCA_964460025.1 uncultured Hungatella sp. | reverse complement strand
CGAGAAAAAGATTCCTGCCGGTAAGACTGTGCCGACCCTTGGAAATGCCTGTCAGGGGATTGGATATGGTCTGCACCGCTATGCCGGGCCGAAGCCGCCAAAGGGTAAAAAACATATGTATCGTTTTACCGTCTATTCTTTAGACTGTGAAATGAACTTAAATCCAAATTCTACAAAAGGAATCTTCTTAAAAAAGGCCAAAGATCATATCCTTCAAAAAGGAACGCTTAAGGCTGAATTTGAGCTGTGAATTATGACGGCTTTCAATGCTTTTTAGACATACTGAAGTATAAAATATAAGTATTTGAAATATTTTCCTGTGGAGACTATAATGAAAACAAAGAAGGTTATATTATTCCAACGACCTGGCAGGTGCTCTAAGGGGCGTGTGCCGATTCGTTGAAAAGAGGAGGAAGAGAAAATGGCAGTAAAACAGACCGCAGGAAGAGATTCTTTGGGCGAATTTGCCCCCAAATTTGCGCAGTTAAATGATGATGTACTATTTGGGGAAGTGTGGAGCAGGGAAGATAAACTATCTCTAAGGGATCGCTCACTGGTAACGGTAGTTTCCCTGATGGCCCAAGGGCTTGTGGATTCTTCGTTCCAGTTCCATCTGATGAGCGCGAAAAAGAACGGAATCACCAAGACGGAGATTGCAGAGATTCTGACCCATGCAGCTTTCTATGCCGGATGGCCAAAGGCATGGGCGGCATTTCGTATGGCAAAGGAAGTCTGGACGGAAGAGGCTTCTGCCTCCGATGCAAAGTCCGCCCATGCAGCTTCCATGGTGTTTCCCATAGGGCAGCCCAATGAAGCGTTTGCGCAGTATTTTATCGGACAGAGTTACCTGGCTCCCATTTCTACCGAACAAGTAGGAATCTTTAACGTAACTTTTGAACCTGGCTGCCGCAACAATTGGCATATTCATCATGCAAAAAGCGGCGGAGGTCAGATCCTGATCTGCGTCAACGGACGAGGCTATTATCAGGAGTGGGGGAAAAAGGCGCAGGAAATGCTTCCCGGCGATGTCGTAAATATTCCGGCAGGCGTAAAACACTGGCATGGGGCGGCTCCTGACAGTTGGTTCTCCCACCTGGCGGTTGAAGTACCTGCACAGGAAGGTTCCAACGAATGGCTGGAGCCGGTAGAGGATGACGCTTACGCGAATGCAATCACTTGTCGTTAAAGCGATGATAGGTGTAGAGCGCGGCGGTTGCTGCGCTCTTTGTTTTTGTTAAAATTCGTATTGTCAACAGAGACATTTTATGATAGACTGTTTTTGTCAAAATAATTTCCGGTTCGGAAAATCTAGGCCGTTTAAGGCATCTGTGGTATCTGATTTCAATCATGAATTCATTCCCACACAATTTACAAAAGATGTGTAAGTAGTGTATAATGAAAGGAGAAAATTTATGAGTAATAAGGCAAGGGTAAGGCGGACCTATAAGGACAGTCTGTTTCGAATGATATTCAGGGAGAAGGAGGAACTGCTGAGTCTTTATAATGCGGTCAATGGGTCCGATTACAAAAGATGAAAGGCTGCAGGAAGCTGTGGGAGTATGCCTGTCTGGTAGAAGAGATACGAAAGGGGATAAAAGAGGGGGTAAGGCTGGAAGAGGCTGTGGACAGAGCCGTGGAACGCTGTATCGGGAATGAGATATTGGCAGATTTTTTAAGGAGGCACAGAATGGAGGTGAAGGATGTGATTTTGACAGAATACAATGAGGCGCTTCATGTGGAAAATGAAAAAAGGCTGAGTTTTGAGCAGGGATTGGAACAAGGGATAGAACAAGGAATAAAGGCATTGATTCAGGATAATCTGGAGGAAAAAATTTCTCCGCAGAGGATTCTTGAAAAATTGACGGTCCGTTTTGGTTTATCGGAAGAGGAAGCTGCAAAACGGCTAAGAAGATATACCATTTAAGAGGCAATCCTGTGAAAGCAGCTCAAAATAAATCTTTCAGTATAATTTCAAGTTTTCTTTAAATAGCTCATTGCATCATTTGGTTATTTCATATCATGATGCATGGGCTATTATCTTATATTATTAGCAATAGTCATCTTGACAATTCCTTTATACGTACGTATAATATATTATACAAACGTATAAAGGAGAGATAATACATGAAAAATACGCCCAAAAAACTAGGGGAGGCAGAACTGGAAATCATGCAGGTGGTTTGGGACAGTGAACCCCCTGTAACTTCCAATTATATTTTAAAAGAATTACAGGAGCAAAGGAGATGGCAGCTTTCCACATTGATGACATCATTGACAAGGCTGGTTGATAAAGGATTTATCAGTTGTGACCGTTCAACAGGAAGAAACCTGTATACTTCGATTATCTCTGAAAATGAATACAAGGCTGCAGCCAGCAAACATTTTCTCGAAAAGCTGTATAATAATTCGATACAGAATATGATAACCGCACTATATAATAACAAAGAAATCAAAAACTCTGATATTGAAGAACTCAGAAATTTTTTGGATAAACTGGAGGAGAAATGATGGGAAATCTGTTTTTATCCATTTTGGGAATTTCAGTATCGATTGGATTGGTGGTTATGGGATTGCTTTTACTGGCACCGTTTTTAAGCAAAAGGTATGCCGCAAAGTGGAAATACTTGATTTGGATTTTTCTTGCGCTGCGGCTGCTTGTTCCTTTTAGCGGAGCCAACGGGCGGTCTGTTATAGACTGGGTGTCACAGCTAAACGTTCAAACACCATCTGAAACGGAGACAAATCATACGGACCATGCAGCTGACAACCAAGGATCATCGTTGAGATACCGGCGCAGATGACTGCTCCGATCAAAGCTCCGTCTAATCATAATCAAACAGGCATAACCGTGCTTGATATAGTGGCTCTTGTCTGGATAATCGGAAGCCTGATTTTTATATCAGTGCATCTTATCAGCTATTCCCACTATAAACGGCAGGTGACCAAAAAAGGGAGAGTGATAAAAGAAGCACGTATTTTAAGCCTGATGTTAAGAATCAAACGCGAATTGCGCATCGGACGCACCGTCTATGTGGTGGAATATGATAAAGCCGAAAGTCCCATGATTATAGGTTTCATCAAACCAGTTTTAGTTTTGCCAAAAGAGCAGTACAGTTCTGAGGAATTATTTTTTATTTTTAAACATGAGCTGGTTCATTTAAAGCGGGGCGATGTGTATGTTAAGCTGCTTTTTGTCATGGCAAATGCCGTCCACTGGTTTAATCCACTTATCTGGATCATGCAGAAGGAAGCGGTTATTGATATGGAACTGTCCTGTGATGAAAGAGTGACACAAGGCGCAAGCTATGGGCTGCGGAAGGCATATACGGAGACACTGCTGTCTATGCTTCATAAGCGGTGTGTCAGGAAAACCGTTTTATCAACCCAGTTTTATGGCGGGACAACGATTATGAAAAAACGGTTTAAAAATATATTGATAAAAAACAGAAAGAAAAACGGGATTTCCATATTGATATGTGCGATTGTTCTGACAATCAGTTTGGGAACGCTGATAGGCTGTTCTGTTACAAAGGGAGATAGCCAAAAAGAGGATACCAAAAAAGAAGATATCAGAAATGAGGACCCGGCAGATGGAGATACGGGAAATGTACCCGGACAGTCCGGACAGGAAGAAGCTCAGACGGAACCGATGCCTGCTGACAATTCCTCCGCTGATAATAATACATTGGAACATACAATCACACTTACATTTTCGAAAGAAGGAGAGCAGGAACAAAAACAGGCTACACTTGCGGTCGGCAATGGGTATTCCCTCTATCTGCCTGATGATGAGCAGTGGCATCTATCCGCCCCGGACCTGTGGACAACAGATATCAATGAACAGGTTGTACTGTGGGTCACCTATTTCCAAGGCGAATCAGAGGATTCTGTTAATCAGAAACTTAAAGATGATGGCTATGTAGAGGATGACTCTCGTAAGTGGTGGAAACAGGAGGGAGATTTGATATACCATATCGAACAGAAAGAGTTTGATAATAACGTATGGGGAATCTTCTATTCTTACCCGGTTGAGTTTGAAGAAGGATGGGGAAGAGAATTTCATGTGATTGTGAATACATTCGCGTTATCAGATGGGGCAGCTTATAATGAAAATACCAATGATGCCACAGGGACAGGCGAATATCTGAAGGATGAAGACTGCCAGGCAATCAGAGCCGTTTTGGATGGGGCTGCGCAAGGATATTTTAATGGCAATGCCGATGCCATTCAGACATTTCTTGCAAGTACCTATGAAGGGGCGGTTGAGGTATATGAGGGTACAGGAACCATAAGTGATTTGACCGTAAAGGGATTGTCAGATGCTGATGAGAAAAAAATGGAAAACGGGACATACAATGCTTCCATAGAATTCAGGGACAGTAACTATGAGGACATGTTTCTGTATCTGACATTTATACTTGTCAAAGAGGAGGATAACTGGAAAATACAGTTTTATGGTTTGGAGGGATAATATTCCATTAGCCGCAGAGCCGATAACAAGCCTTCCCTACGTGGGTGGGAAGATTGCAAGGCTTCTTTCCATGAAAAGGAGATGGGATTCAAAGCCTACTGGGACGGGGCCTGCAGTGGGGATAAGATACGGAAATTTGCCCCCATGGGAATGGATGGCTTTGTGCTGGGGACGACCATGCTTTTTGGCAATTTTCGAAAAACACATGGTAGAGGACATTAGAATATGGTACAATAAGGAAGTGCGCTGATGCGCACGCAGCTCAGCACCCTAACGGGTGGTGAATTAAGCAATCAAAGTGAAAGGTACTCTATATGAATTTTTTGGAATCATCCGCTGTTTTGATTCCTGCCTTGACGGGAATGGCATTGACTTTATATGATGGGAACAGGGATGCGCTGAATAAATTTGAGAGTCAATCCTGTTTTTCTGCCCAGCTGCAGAAAATTTACACGGCAAAGGGACTGGAAGAGTTCTTGCAGAGGGGCGGCAGGGAGCAGATCTATGACCTGGAAGAGCCTATGGGGACGCGTCTGCTTGCATTTAAGACGGACAAGCAGTGGGTGCTTTTGGGACCCTATGTAGAGGAGGGCTGGAGTGAGCGTGCCGTCAGGTTTCTTCTTGCAAAGCTGGGGGCATCGGAAGCGGTTCTTCCGATGTATAAAGCCTATCGCTGCAAGCTTCCCATTGTCAGTCAGGAATTTGCTTTTAAGACGGCATTTCTTTTGACAGAGAACTTGGGAAGCGGAATGCGGACGGTAGAAACGGTACGGCTGGAGCCGGAGGGGTGTCCCTCTGTTCTGACGTTTTCTGATCTCTATGCCAACGCGGAAGAGGTAAACCGACGCTATCAGATGGAGGACCGCTTCATCGAAGCGGTGAGCCAGGGAGACGCAGGGAAAGCCCACAGGATGTGGAGGGAGATTGACAAGGTTGGATCCGGTATTCGTTTTCTATCGGACAGTAAGCAGGACCAGCTGGCGGGGGCGGCTATCATGCGGACACTGATGCGGATGGGAGCCAAGCAGGGGGGACTTAGTCCGGTATTGATCGACTCCATCAGCCAGGAGTACGCCCAGCGCATGAAATACACCAGAACTAAGGAAGAACTGAGATACCTGTTGTCCGAGATGAATGGGCGGCTTTGCGATGAGATACGGGAGAGGAGACGCTCCGGATGGTCTCCGGTAGTCCGACGGGCAGTAGATTATATGGAGGTCAATTTAAGTAAGTCTATGACTACGGAGGAGATTGCCCGGGCGGCGGGAGAGAAGAAGAGGACTTTTGTGAGCCGTTTTTTTCGTGAGACAGGAATGACGGTGAAAGAGTACATGGCAAAGATACGCTGCGACATTGCATCGCAGTTATTGACAGACAGTGAAGCCAGTATCCAGGAGATCGCGGCTTATGTTGGGTATCCGGACAATAACTATTTCTCCAAGGTATTTAAGGCCAATTTGGGAATGTCTCCCCAATCCTATCGGGCTGTCAGCAGGGACTGGCAGGGAAAGTGACGAACCCATAAAAAAACAACATATTTTTTCTAAAAACCGTTTGTTTTTTCTAACAGACGGTTTTCTTTTTTTGATAAACTATTCTTACGGAGAACGTGTGAAAAGGAGCCGCTATGTTGATTTACAATTCCTGCCAGTCGGCGATTCAATCTTGTGTAGAAACCAGGACATTTGCCATTGCCCGGTTGTATAACAATGAGAAAACCATGAGCATTCACATACACGACTGCTATGAGATCTATTTTTCGGTCTCTGGGGGAAAGCAGTTTCTCATAGACAACCGGATGTATGAGTTTGAGCCGGGGGATATATTTTTCATCAACCAGTTTGAAAGTCATTATCTGTCCAAGATTGACCAGATCAACCATATCAGGGTGGTGATTTCCATTTACCCGGAATTTTTGAAGAAGTTCTCTACGGAACAGACGGATTTAAATTACTGCTTTACTTATCGGGACCCGGTCTGGGGACATAAGCTCAGTCTGACAAAGGAAGAGCGCAGGCAGTTCATGTACTTTGTCAATAAGCTGTCAGAGGAGAGAGGATTTGGACAAGATGTGCTGGATCAGGCAGTATTTCTGGAGCTGATGACCTTTTTGAACCGCACCTTTCTTACACATTGTGTCCGGGGCACGGTTACTGTTCCGAAGGAGACATGGGCCTTTCAAGGGCCCCGTCACTCACAGATTGATGAGATTTTGGACTATATGAATCAGCACCTGGCGGAAAATCTAAACATTCCCATGCTGGCGGCTCATTTCTATCTCAGCAGTTCTTATCTGTGTAAGATCTTTAAAGATGCCACCGGCACCACCATTAACCGGTATATCACCACAAAGCGTATCTCCCGGGCCAAGGCTTTGCTGGCTGAGGGACACTCAGTAGCGGAGACAAGCAGTCTGTGCGGTTTCGGAGACTACAGCAATTTTCTGAAGTCTTTTACCAAGGTAGTGGGAATCTCGCCTAAAAAGTATGCTTCCTTTACCCGAAACTAAATCTGTGGGAGCCTGTCTTAGATTATTTGACGAAAAAAGAATAAGATTTGCAAGATTTATACAACAATATGACGAGAAAATGAGAAAAGGACATGGTACAATATACATAATTAATTATGAAGGAGGATCCTAAATGGAAGAAAAGATTGCCAAATGTTCCAATCAGGAATGGCTGGATGCGACTTATGACAAGCTGCTGGTCAAGATGAAGGCGGAATGCACCCGGGTAGGCACGAAGATTCCCTACACCACAGGCAAGGACGGTAAGTATCACGATATTACGGAAACCCCATGGGGCAAGACACCGGATGGCAGTGGTCACGTCGGCTTCTGGACCAATGGTTTTTGGCCAGGGATGCTGTGGCAGATGTATGAGGCCACCGGTGATGAGGAATACAGAAAGACCGCGGCAGGCGTGGAGGAGAGGCTGGATGTGCTTTTGAGAAGCGCCGAGACTGTGGATCACGATGTGGGATTCCTGTTTTTGCTGTCCTCCGTAGCCAATTACCGCAAGACCGGGGATCAGGAAGCTAGACGCCGGGGGCTTTTGGCGGCCAGCCTGCTGTCTTCGCGTTACAACCTGGACGGAAAGTTTATCCGTGCATGGCCTGACCATATGTCTAAAATGGCGAAAAATTTCGGCGGCGGAGATATCCGCGGCTGGATGATTATTGACTGTATGATGAATATTCCTCTGCTGTACTGGGCATCCGAAGAGACGAAAGATCCCCGGTTTAAGAAGATTGCTGTCAACCATGCCAAGACTGCCCAGCAATACGTTGTCCGGCCTGACGGAAGCTGCAACCATATTGTGGCCTTTGATCCGGACAGCGGTGAGTATCTTACCAATCCGGGCGGACAGGGCTACAGACAGGGTTCCTCCTGGAGCAGAGGCCAGTCCTGGGCAGTGTACGGCTTTGCTCTCAGTTACCGCCACACCGGGGATGAGACATTCCTCAATACTGCCAAGCAGTGTGCCCACTATTGTATTTCCAACATGGCAGTCCATGACTGGCTTCCTCTGGTGGACTACCGTCAGCCGGCTGCCCCCCTTAAGTACGACTCTACTGCCGCTATGTGTACTGCCTGCGGCCTTTTAGAGATCGCCGGACATGTGGAGGAGAATGAAGCCAGATTCTATACCGAGGCGGCATACCGTATTCTGCGGGCCTGTGATGGGAAATTTGCTGACTGGAATCCGGAGCAGGATGCCATCACTACCGGCGGCACCTTCTTCTACCATGACCCGGATGGCACCAATACGGAAGTGCCTATAATCTACGGAGACTATTTCTTCATCGAGGCGATCCTGCGCCTGAAGGGGAAAGCACAGTTTCAGTGGTAGTCCGCCCCACTAAGAAAACGAGAGGAGAAAACTCATGGAGCAACAATATAATCGTGCGAAAACATGGCAGCTTCTGTTTTTCGTGTTTAATAATACTGCTTCCAACATTTATCTGTCCCTGATGGGATTTGTCAACCGCTATGTGAAAGAGCATTGCTAAAATGGAGTTTCTATGATTCGGCTGCAATGGGAATTTCCCTTGCAGCCTTCGCTCCGCCGCCAGTTAATATGGAGCATTCACAAAAATCTTTTCTGTGTTCTTTTCTATCACTTTTTCTAAATTTATTTTAGGCATAGAAGAGAACATTTCCTTAATTTAATGCGGGATTTATATTTAACTTCTGAAAAAGAAAAACGGCATAGCCACGTATGACTACACCGTATAGTATACCATAATCATTATTTATTTGCCTAAGGCTGGGTATCGCCGTTAATAAAAGCTAAAATTTCTTCCGGGGACTTTCCGGATTCTTCAATGGCTTTTAATATTTTGGTTTTGCTTTCTTTCATGGCTTTTTTTGCGGCAACGGCAGCAGCTTTTTTCTCTTTCGCAAGAGCAGCTTTCTCAGCTTTTAACTGTTCCGCATAAGCAACTTTCAATTCTTCTTTGGCTGATTTTAAATCAGCTTCCAGCTTTTGAACTTTCTCGTTCAGTTTTAAAGCTTTACCAGTGTAGACAATTTCTTTTTTTACCCCTCTTGGCATAAGCACCTCCATAATTTAATTTTTAATATAATATTTTTATAGAATTATCATACAACATATTTTAAATGTTGTAAAGTGTAGATTTAGATGAAACCGGTAAACAAATAAACGAAAATGAAATAAAAGAAATTAAAAAAGAGAATATTATATTTTGAACATTTTATAAAAGATAAAAAATGGAAAAAAATGGTTATATATTAAAAAGGAGAGGGATCATCAAAACCATGTCTGCACCAGAAACATATAAAAGATGGTCCCGGCTCCGATACTGAACAAAGTTTTCTTTTTCCATTTATGTAACGCTACGACCAACAGGATTGCCATCAGTTCAGGAAGTCCGTGAGACCAGGAAAATACCGCGTCTTTCAGACAGTATACAACTAAAAATCCAATTACCCCATAGGGAAGCACGGTGCCTAAGTAGGAAATAAATTTTGGCGGCGTTTTCCCTTCCGGAAAGAGAAGAAACGGCAGAAATCTTGTAAGCATGGTTCCCAAAACCACTGCGGCAATGGTGAGAATCTGTTCCGATATTGTCATGATCAATCACCTCCTTTGGGCATCCGGATTCTGCATAGAGAAAAGCAGGCAACAATAAGTGCCATAGACGGAAGAATAAAATTTCCGGCCTTAAAAATCAGCAGACATAACAGGGAACAGCCAAGACCTATGAGGGCAGGGCGATGCTCCTTTGTCTCCTCCCACTGATTCACAAACATGACGACAAACAGGGCTGTCATAACAAATTCGATTCCTTTGGTATTGAAATGAACCACATATCCCAGAAGCGCGCCCAAGGTGGCTCCGGACACCCAGTATATCTGGTTTAACAAAGTGACAAAGAACATGAACCATCCTGCATCCACATCGGCCGGAGGTTCTGTCGTACAGTTGACGGTAAAAGACTCATCACACATGCCAAAGATCAGATAGGCTTTCTTCCATCCGGTATTTTTATATTTTTCCAGCATGGAGATTCCATAAAACAGATGACGGGCATTGACCATAAATGCCAGAAAAAACGCGTACAAAGGCTGAAAGGCTGACAGCAGCAGATTGACGGTTACGAATTCCATAGAGCCGGCAAAGATAAAGAGGCTCATAAACATGGGGTAGACAAAGGAAAAGCCTTTGCTTCTCATGAGGAATCCGTAGGACATTCCCAGAAATAAAAATCCGACGCAGACAGGAAGGGTATGAGGCAGCGCTGCTTTCAATGCTTTTGTTTTCATAAATGAAATCCTTTCATTGCTGTCTATGTCATGATGAATGATTTTGCAGATTGGTTATGGCGGGGGAGGGAAGGCGAAAATCGTTCAGGATGATTGACTTCCCGCGTTTATTTTTCTATAATCATGACATGTTCCATGAAACAGCAGGTTATGTATGGAATTATAAGTTTTTTGAATTATATAAATGTTTTCTTTGCTTGTCAATACCTGCAGGGTGGAAAAACGGTAAGGTGAATTCGGATGAACGAAAAGAAAACAAGAATGATCAACGGAACTGTGTGAATTGACTAAAGAAACGGAATTGGAATATGAAGAATATATGTTACATACCTCGGACAGCAGCTCCGTTTAAACAGAATGAAACTTATCGGGAGATTTTTCCGGATCATCCGGCTTTGGCAGGGGCGGTCCGCTGCTTCTGGGGAAGTGACCGGCCTTATGTGGTGCAGCAGGAAATCTCCAGCCAGACCGCGGTTATCCCGGATACCTGTGTGGATATTATCTATCATATTGACTATACGGAGAATACCATCAACGGAAATTTCTGTGGGATCAATGATACCAGCTTTACAGCCTGCCAGGTTACAAAGCCCGGACATCTTGTGTCCATATTTGCCATCCGGTTCTTTGCCTGGAGTGCCTGTGAGTTTTCGGAGGATTCTATGAAGGGTACCCTAAACGGGTGCTTTGATCCGGCTTCCAGGTTTGGGTGGCTGGACAGGATTCTGAGGCAGCAGCTGTTTGAGAAGACCTCTCTGAAGGAGCGGAGCCGTTTGACAGAAGAACTGCTTTTAAAGAGGATCATTCCGGCAAGACAGCATTACATGGTGTCCCATGCGGTCAGACAGATTATTTCTCAAAAAGGAGTACTCAGCGCCACGAAGCTTGCCGGGACTTGTTTTTTAAGCAGCCGTCAGTTGGAGCGGCTGTTTCGGGAATATGTGGGGATCACCCCCAAAAAGCTGTGCAACCTTGTGCGTTATCAGTGTCTGTGGAACGAACTGTTAAAAAATCCCAGGCTTCCTATCTTGGATGTGGTTTCCCAATACGGCTATACGGACCAGTCCCATCTCATGAGAGAATTTAAGCGGTATCATGCCATGAATATCCGGGAGGCGGTAAGGTACGCCAGATATAATGTCGAAAATATACAATCTTTTTCCGGCGATTCATGCTAGTATGAAAAAAATTGATGAAACATATTTTATGAGGAGGGGACACACTATGAAATATAAGGAGTCCAAAGAGCAAAATATCAGCGTATGTGGAACCGATTGCGCGGCCTGTTACTGCTACGGAAGTATGTGTACGGGCTGTAATGCATGCAGCGGGAAGGTATTTCATGCACCGGAAGGAACCGCATGTGCGATCTATGATTGTGTCGTCAATAACAAGGGGTTGAAACACTGCGGAACATGCGGCAAAGTCCCCTGTGACATCTGGATGAACACAAGGGATCCCAAATTTACCGATGAAGAATTTGACGAGAATGTCAGAATGCGGCTTGAGAAGCTGAGACAGATTTAGTTTTACCTGTCCGTCAAATGAGACGGTTTCCGGTAAGCAGGGCGCGGTAAAGATAGTTATTGGCCATAAAGGTAGGCAATATTGCATAAATTTTTTATGCATTATTTGCCAATTCGTTCTGTTTTATTTTTACCTCCGATATGGTATACTTTTTATAAGCATCGAAGACGAAACCATGGGGGATGGGCTCGTTTTCTTGTTATTGAGTGCGGAACAACATATCAAGGAGGAAAAAGACACATGTTGGAGAAGATTGATTTATCCAAGAAAGCGGATAAAGACACTTACAAAAAAGTGGTGGAAGAAGAGGGAGCCAGGCTGGGACTTTTGCAGAGGGAGTGTAAAGCGGCGGGAATTCCGGTGATGATTGTCTTTGATGGCATGGGGGCAGCAGGTAAAGGCGTGCAGATCAACCGTTTGATTCAGGCACTGGATCCCAGAGGATTCTCGGTATACGCCAGCAATTCTTCCAATGAGGAAGCCAGGATGCGGCCGTTTCTGTGGCAGTTCTGGACCCAGACTCCTGCCAAGGGGCGGATCGCGATCTTTGACCGCAGCTGGTACCAGATCGTGCAGGAGGATCGCTTTGACGGAGCAACGAAGGAAGAAGACCTTCAGGGAGCATACCAGGATATTCTGTCCTTTGAAAAACAGTTAAGCGATGACGGGATGGTGATTATCAAGCTGTTCCTTCACATTTCGAAAGAAGAACAGAAAAAGAGATTCAAAAAGCTGGCTGATTCCAAGGAAACTGCCTGGAGGGTGTCAAAGCAGGACTGGAAACGGAACAAAGAGTATGATCGGTATCTAAAAATGAACGAGGAGATGCTGGAGAATACGGAGACGGATTATGCGCCCTGGACCATCATCGAGGCTACGGACAAGGATTATGCGGCCATGAAGATTCTGACTACGGTGACCTCCCGCCTTGCCTATGAGCTGGACCGCAGGAAGGAGCGGACCGTTTCTAAGGCAGAGAACCAGGCAGCCGGCCCGTCTGAGCGTTTCCACAACGGGGTTCTCTCAGGCGTTGACCTTACCAAGGCTTTAACCAGGGAAGAATATAAGAAGGAGCTTAGCAGGCTGCAGAAGAAGCTGGAAAAGCTTCACAGTGACTTGTACCGTCTGCGCATTCCGGTGGTCCTGGGCTTTGAAGGCTGGGATGCAGGGGGCAAGGGAGGGGCCATCAAACGTCTGACCAGCAATCTGGATCCCCGGGGATATCAGGTAAATCCTACGGCATCGCCCAATGACATCGAGAAGGTTCATCATTACCTGTGGCGTTTCTGGAACAATATGCCAAAGGCCGGACATGTGGCTATCTTTGACCGTACCTGGTATGGCCGCGTCATGGTGGAGCGGATCGAGGGATTCTGTACGGAGGAAGAGTGGAAGAGAGCTTACCAGGAGATCAATGAGATGGAATCCCATCTGGCCAATTCCGGCGCGGTGGTTTTGAAATTCTGGCTCCACATTGACAAGGATGAGCAGGAGCGCCGCTTTAAGGAACGTATGGAGAATCCGGAAAAGCAGTGGAAGATCACGGATGAGGACTGGAGAAACCGGGAAAAATGGGATCAGTATGAAGCCGCTGTGGATGAGATGCTGGTACGGACTTCAACTACCTACGCCCCCTGGATTGTGGTAGAAGGAAACAACAAGTATTATGCCCGGGTAAAAGTGCTAAAGACCGTAGTTGATGCCCTGGAAAAGAAGATAGAAGAAGTGAAAAACTAACTTATTTTGTCACAGTTATCAGTTAGAGAGGAGATGTATCTATGCCTAACGGGTTAGAAATTATCAAAGCAGCAATTGACGATTTCAAAAAAATCCAAGAATATATGATGCTGGCAAAAAAGGAACATGCAACTGAAACATATGCAAAATTAAAAGATGAGTATCTTTCATTAAAAGCAATATTGACTGTAGCAGGGGTTAATTTGACAGATATTGACAAAATGAAGGAGTAGTTTCTAAAAAGAGTAAATATAGAGGAAGGGATAGCGTTTGCTATCTCTTCTTTAAATTTGTGGTCAGTGAAAAAACAAAAAACTTGAATTATTCTTTCAAATAGTGTAGATTAGTATAATATACACCCACACATTAAACCAGGAGGTAAGCAACAATGGAAGAAGCTGCAAAATTATTTGACATGAAGGTCCTTCACGTAGGAATTAATGCAAAAGACGAGGGACAGGCTCTGGGATGGGCTGACGAATTTCTGAAATACTTCGAGCTGCCCGTAAAGAACGGCAACAGCTCCGTGTTCTCCGGCACCCTGGTAGAGATCATGAAGGGCCATGGCCGCGGAACCGTAGGACACATCGCGTTCGGTGTCAACGATGTGGACAAGGCCGTAGAATATTTCAAAGGCCGCGGAGTAAATCCTGTTGAGGAGACCAGAAAAGTCGTAGACGGCAAGACCACCTTCATCTATCTTGACAAAGAGATTGCCGGCTTTGCCATCCATCTGAATCTGGTAAAATAATGAGCAGGGTAGTGATTGCAGGCGGCGGCGCGGCCGGAATGGCCGCTGCCATTGCCGCCGCCCAAGAGGGACATCAGGTTCATTTATATGAAAAAAACGAGAAACTGGGGAAGAAGGTTTACATCACCGGAAAAGGCAGATGTAACGTGACCAACGCCTGCGACATGGATACTCTGCTGCAAAGCGTGGTTACCAACCCCCGTTTTTTATATAGCAGTTTTTACGGCTTTACCAACCAGGACATCATGAATTTGCTGGAACGAAACGGCTGCCCCTTAAAAATAGAGCGGGGAAACCGGGTATTTCCTGTTTCGGACAAATCCTCCGATGTCATTTCTGCATTATCCGGGCAGATGAAAGAGCTGGGAGTCCGCGTCTCTCTCTTAGAAGAAGTCAAAGAGCTTCTGATTTCAGACGGAAGATGTAGAGGTATTGTCCTGTCCGACAGGGCAAAGTCCATAGAGGCGGATGCCGTCATTGTGGCAACGGGAGGCTTGTCCTACCCTTCCACAGGCTCTACGGGAGACGGCTACCGTTTTGCCAAAGCCTGCGGCCACAGGGTGACGGAACTTTCTCCTGCTTTGGTTCCTTTCTATGTAAAAGAAGAGGTGGTGCGGGACTTACAGGGGCTGTCTCTTAAAAATATTGAGGCAGTGGTTTCCGACGGCAAAAAGGAGATTTACCGGGAATTCGGCGAGATGCTGTTCACCCATTTCGGGGTAAGCGGTCCGGTGCTTTTAAGCGCCAGCAGCTTTGCCGCCAAAGCCATCAGGCAGAGGCCCCTGACTCTCACCATTGATTTAAAACCCGCGCTTTCCAGGGAGCAGCTGGATGCCAGGATTCTAAGAGACTTTGAGGAGGCTTCCAACAAACAGTTTAAAAACGTCCTGTCTCATCTGTATCCTTCCAAGCTGATTCCTGTGATGATAGAGAACAGCAAGATTCCTCCGGAGAAAAAAGTCAATGAGATTACCAGACAGGAGAGACGAAACCTGGTGGAAGCGACGAAGGCATTTACCTTGACATTGACAGGCCTTAGAGGCTATGAGGAGGCCATCATCACTCAGGGAGGCATTGACTTAAAGGAGATCAATCCGTCTACCATGGAATCAAAGAAAATAAAGGGCCTCTATTTTGCCGGGGAGGTGCTGGATGTAGACGGGGTCACCGGCGGTTTTAACCTGCAGATTGCCTGGTCCACCGGATGGGCCGCAGGTTCCCATATCGAATTTGTATGATGGCGAAGAAAGCATGTTCCGGGACACATGGAAAAAGAGACCGGTAAAGACACAAGAATTGAGGAGATAAGAAATGGCACAGACATACAACATAGCAATTGACGGCCCGGCAGGGGCCGGAAAAAGCACCATAGCAAAGATGACGGCCTCCGAACTGGGATTTATCTACGTGGATACGGGAGCAATGTACCGGGCCATGGCCCTCTTCTTTTTGCGAAAAGGGATTCACAAGGAAGATGAAAAGGCCATTGAGGAGGCATGTAAGGAGATAGAGGTCTCCATCCGATATGAGGGTGGCGCCCAGCAGGTGTTTTTAAACGGAGAAAACGTGTCAGGTCTCATTCGCACGGAGGAGGTAAGCAATATGACATCCGCAACCTCTGTTTATAAGCCTGTGCGTCAGAAGCTGCTGGAACTGCAGAGACAGCTGGCTGCCGATTCCAATGTGATTATGGATGGCCGCGACATCGGTACCTGTGTGCTTCCGGATGCCCAGACCAAGATTTACCTGACCGCTTCCAGCCATGTCAGGGCGCTGCGGCGGTACAAAGAACTTTTGGAAAAAGGTGAGATGTGTAATTTAGAGGAAATTGAGCAAGATATTATAGAAAGAGACTACAGAGACATGCATCGGGAGATTGCACCCCTTAAGCAGGCAGAGGATGCGGTATTTCTGGATTCCTCCCAGATGACCATCCGACAGGTGGTAGACCAGATTAAAAAGGCGGCTGCAGAACGGGGGCTGGCCGGATGCATGTGATTGTGGCGAAAACAGCCGGTTTCTGCTTCGGCGTGGAGCGGGCCGTGAACCAGGTTTATGACCAGATTGAACACGGCGCAAAGCCGATTTATACCTTAGGCCCCATCATCCACAATGAGGAGGTGGTGAGGGACCTGGAGGAAAAAGGGGTCCGGGTTCTTTCTTCGGAGGATGAGCTGAAGGAAATAAAAGAGGGCACCGTGATTATCCGCTCCCACGGCGTGGCAAAACGGATCTATGACCTGGTAGAAAATCAGGGACTCTGTCTGGTAGACGCCACCTGTCCCTTTGTAAAAAAGATCCACCAGATCATGAAAGAGCAGCATGACAAAGGCCGCCGTGTGATCATCATCGGCGATGAGACCCACCCGGAGGTAGTGGGAATCAAGGGGTGGGGAGACGAGAATACATTGGTGGTGAAAACAG
>CAYWRB010000017.1:0-16775 GCA_964460025.1 uncultured Hungatella sp. | reverse complement strand
TACCGCCCAGAGTCTTAATGACGTTAATCAAGGGTCCCACGCCGCAGATAAACACCAGGGTTCCCCACGGAATACCCTTTATGGCAGCTTTCTCATCCACACAGCCGAGAAGAATCAAAACCGATGCGGCGCCGAAAGCAAACAGGCCGGTGTCCAGTTTAAATCCGATACAGCAGATTACCATAACAATAATTGCAATAATGGTACAGAGCTGATCCCGGTTGAATTTGGGGATATCGGAAAGCTTCAGAGGATTATCTGCTTATACCCTTTATAAAGGATATAGACCACCAGGGTGAACAGGAAACCGGAAAGCAGGGTGCTTAAGAACAGATGCAGTCCGAATCCGCCGTACCCCATTGGCTCCGAAAGGTTCTTTGCCAGAATTCCCGTAATGGAAAGAATGGAAGCGCACCCTGCGTTGGCTCCAAGTTTTGCGTACAACGCAGTTGCCATGGGATTAATCTTCATTTCAAATGCCAGATACATGGCGAATGTGGTCATCAGGATTCCGGCCGCAATATGCCCGGGACCGATGGCGGAAATAAAAGCCGAAAGGAAAAACATGAGGATGGGAATCAGCACCGTATGCTTTCCCACCAGCGCAACCACCTTTTTGGAAAATAAGTCCAGGGTTCCGTTGTTGGATGCCATACCGAAAAGGAAGGTGACGCCCACCAGGGTAACAAACATGGAGCTGTCAAATCCTGCTGCAATCTGCTTGGCGCTCATCCCTCCTGCAATTCCCAGGAAATAAGCGACGCCCAGGGACAGAAAACCAAGGTTTACCTTTTTAATAAAGCCAATGGCAACAACTACAATCAATATAAACAGTGATATTAAGGCCAGATTCATGCTAGCTTACCTCCTTTTCTGATATGGGCAGTTCCTTCCATAAGAAGGTTGGCCGTGCGGAATCCAAAGGTATCTTCAATATATGGTACGGCGCTGCTTTCCTGATAATCAACACCGCATTCCAGAATACCGCCCGGATGCCCGATTCTTATGTACTGTGTATCCACGTCATCACGAAGTATCTGGTTTACCACGCTGCCCGGAACCACTGCCGCAGCAGCCGTACACATGGCGCCGGTCATGGCATAGCTGGGATGGGTTTTCTGCATGGACATCATTCTGGACAGAAGGTCAATGCTTTCCTTCGGTATTTCCTTGCCGTCTGCAGTCACATAAGTTTCCGCTTCAGAGACAAAGGTCATCTTGGGAATCCCCGGCGTATCCCATGCAGAGCGGGTATAGTCTTCAATCAGCCCCAGTTTTACGGCTGCCAGCCCTCTCACCGTCTCAAGAAGGTCTAATTTTTCCTGGCTGGCATTCAATTCATCGGGAAGCTCCCGTCCGGTAAGCCCCAAATCTTTTGCCTTTACAAATACCAGGGGATTGGCCGCGTCGATGATAGACACTTCCACATCGCCAAATCCAGGCACATTCAACACATCCACCGCATTCCCTGTAGGAAGAAGGCCCTTGCCAAGAGTTCCGGAAGGCTCCACAAATTTCAGCCTGACAGGTGATGCCGTTCCGGGAACCCCTGCAATTGCAAAATCACCGTCATACTCCACACAGCCGTCTTTTGTCTTTACGTCGGCAATAATCACTTTTTCCGTGTTCGTGTTAAAGATACGGACCGAGGTTGTTCCTTCTTTTGCTTCAATCAGTCCCCGCTCAATGGCAAATGGACCAACCCCTGAAGATATGTTTCCGCAGTTTCCTTTATAGCTTACCAGAGGCTTATCTACGGACACCTGAGCAAATGTATAATCCACATCCGCATCTGCTCTGGAGGATTTCTTTACAATTGCCACTTTACTGGTGAAGGACTGGGACCCTCCAAGTCCGTCAATCTGCTTTTTGTCAGGGCTTCCCATAAGCTTCAGCAGGATAGGCTCCCATTCCTCACGCTCCTTTGGCAGGTCGTCTTCCAAAATGTATGCCCCTTTACTGGTTCCGCCGCGCATTAACATTACAGGGAGTTTTAAGATTACATTATCATTCCCTTGCATCATCATTTCCTCCAAACCTTTATTTGTGGCAGTTTGGCCGAACCGCCTGCTGATTCATCGGTACCGTTTTCTGTAATTTCATCATAACATAAATTTATCTAGAATAAAAATTCATTATTTTTATAATTTTCATTCATTTTTAGAATAGTTTGTGATATGATTGATTAAAAGAATAAAAAGGAGACGTGTATTGTGGATTTTAAAGACCTTGCTTACGTACTTGCTATTGCAAAATATCAAAATATTACCAAAGCCGCCGATTCGCTGTATGTCACCCAGCCCACATTGACCAAATTTCTTCAGAATCTTGAAAAGGAACTGGGACAAAAGCTTTTCCGGAAGCTGGGACATCGTTTTATTCTGACTTATGCCGGAGAACGATATGTCAAAAAGGCCACGGAAATTCTCAACTTAAAAAAAGAGCTGGACCAGGAAATGGGTGATATTATAAAAAATAATCAGGGCTCTCTGAAAATTGCATTTCCTGTCATGAGGGGTACCTATATGCTTCCCTGCACCCTTCCCATATTTAACAGCCTCTATCCCAATGTGCGTCTGAATATTTTAGAGGCAGACTCCAGCTCCCTTGAGACCATGCTTATCAGCGGAGAAGCGGATTTGGCTTTTTTCAATCTTCCCATAAAAAGCCCGGATGTAGATTATGAAGTCATCAGTCATGAAGAACTTCTTCTGCTTATCCCTGACCGGAATCCCCTTGCTGAACAGGGAATCATAAAAGAAGGACTCCGCTATCCCTGGATGGATCTGAACCTTCTTAAGAACGAACCCTTTATCATGCAGATTCCCGGTCAGCGAACCAGACAGGTTGTGGACAGTCTGTTCAAAGAATACCACATAGAGCCAAATATAAAGCTGCAGACCAGCAATATTACGGCGGAAGCAGCGCTGGCATCCAAAGGATATGGCTGCTGTTTTGTGACAGAGTCCCATTTAAGGCACATCACTCCCCTGGAAAATGTTTCCTTCTTTTCCGTAGGCTCCCCCTGCACTCTTATGGATTTTGTGGTTGCATTCCGCCGCGGCAGCTATATTCCCTATCATGCCCGGGAATATATTACCATTGTAAAAGATTTCACGTGATATCTGCCTCTGATTCTCATTGCAGCACAAGTGCCTTACGGGCATTGTGCTGCCGCACCTGACAGTTTATCAACAGCCTGAGAAGCCGTAGGCTGAAAGTAAAAATCCCTGCCCTCATTGCTTTCATACATAAAATCTTTCAGCGGTTTGCTGGTATATTTGGAAAAATCCCCATAGATTGCAAACCGTATGCCGTAGTTGACAAATTTCTGCAGGATTTCTCCTGCCAGACAAGTGCTTAATACAAAGAAGTCATGGGTTATGGCCTCTTTGTTTACGGCAATATTCATACAGCCGGTTTCATATTTTACTGTCATAATAAAGTCTAATGCAGAGGGAACATCCTTTATCAGCAGCTCATCACTGCTTACAACCGCAATCTCCATATTATTTTTTCTTACAATTTCCGTTTTCATTTTCTGCCTCCTTCTCTAAATCCATAAATAAACGTTCAACCAAATGGTCCACCATGAAAGAAAAAGTTTCCCTATGATTGTACGGAAGAACATCTTTATTCTTAATGTTCATAATCAACGAGTAAATAACTGACAATGCCAAATCCGAATCCACCTTAAGCTTCAAATGCGGGTGGTTCAGAAAAAGCTGCCGGCACATCTCATTGGACTCCTCAATTCTTCCGGCCTGTTCCTCTGACAGCTTGTTCATCAAAATGGCGAAGTCCGTACTGTTTGAATCATACAAAAAATTATGATTGTCATATTCCCTGTAAATAAGCTTCAACGCTGCCGCAACCCCATCCCTGCCTTTCTGCCTTTCCATAACCGTAAGCGCCGCCTCACAGATTTCCTTCTGAACAGAACACAGCACTTCACAAAAAAGTGCCTCTTTAGACTCAAAGAACAGGTAAAAAGCTCCTTTTGAAATCCCCGCCAGCCTGCAAAGCTCGTCAACACCGGTCCTTTTATAGCCATACTGTGTCCAGCTCTGCTTGCAGGCCTCCTGTAATTTTCTTTTAATATTTTCTTTTTCTCGCTCCGTAAAACTCCTCGCCATAATCCCACCTCTTTATATGACTCAAAATACATTTCCGGTCATACATATCATATAACAATTACGCCCATATGTCAAGCATTCCGAACACAAATAACTATCACCGTTTGTCACCCATGAGAGAACAATCTGAAAATATTCCACCTTTTTTAAAGTTTAGTAACTGTTTTGTATAAACCCCGAATGATAAAATAACACCATAAGAAACACAGTATAAAAAACAAACGGGAGGCAAACATCATGAAACGAAACATTTTAGCGGCTTTATTAACCGTTTCCATGGCAGGTTCTTTGCTGGCAGGGTGCGGTTCGTCAAAGGCACCGGAGCCAAACAATTCGTCATCCACTGCTTCGGTCCAGAAAAATGAAGGCGGTCAGGCATCAGGCAATGCAGACAATACGCCTGCTGCAGACAGCACAGAAACCGTAACATTAAGGTTATTCTCCAACCTGCCGGACAGAAAAAACGGGCAGGGGCTGGTAGAACAGATGATAATCGACGAATATATGGCAGAAAATAACGTAAAAATCGAAGTGGAGGCTCTTGACGAAGAGGCATACAAGACGAAATTCAAGGCATACTCCATGGAGGGAATGCCTGATGTAGTAAGCATCTGGGGGCAGCCGGCATTCCTTGACGAGGTGGTGGATGCAGGGGTTCTTGCACAGCTTAACCCGGATGACTATAAAGATTATAAGTTTATCGAAGGCTCCTTAAACGGATTTACATATGACGGCAAACTCTACGGGCTTCCAAGAAACACGGATGTTGCATGTATCTATTACAACCAGAAAATGTTTGATGATAACGGATGGGAAGTTCCCAAAACCTATGACGAACTGCTGGCTTTGGCAGGCACCATTAAGGATGCCGGCATCACGCCGATGGCCATGGACGGCGGGGACGGATGGCCGATGGCAATCTACCTTACGGACCTTCTGTACCAGCTGACAGGAACAGACAGCGCCAAAATCATATCTGACGCAATTTCCACCGGCGATTTTACGGATCCAAATCTTGTAAAGGCAACAGAACTGTTAAAGGCATCCGCCGATGCGAAGCTGTTCCAGAACGGATACGATTCACAGGATTACGGCACTGCGATGAATCTGTTCACCAACGGCCAGGCTGCCATGTTCTATATGGGCAGCTGGGAATCCTCCATGGCATTAAATGAAGACATCCCCGAAGAAATCAGAACAAATATCCGGGTATTTACAATGCCTGTTGTGGACGGAGGAAAAGCGGCGGCAACAGATATCGCGGCGTGGAACGGCGGCGGATACGGCGTGTCAGCCAAATCTGAGGTAAAGGAAGAGGCCATCCGGTTTTTGAATTATATGTATCGTCCCGACAAGTTGTCAAAGTATGGATGGGAAAACGGCGTCGGCATGTCCGCCCAGGATCAGTCAGAATATATGACCGGCCAGGAAACAGAATTGTTAAAGCAGATTGTCGATATTGTAAACCATGCAACAAGCGTATCCGGAACTCCCATCAATGACTGTGGTCCTTCCGTATTTAAGACAAGTATCGAAAGCGAGATACAAAGTGTATCAAACGGAAGCAAGAGCATTGATGAATTCCTTGCGGCAATCGGTGCGGCCTGTAAATAATCAGAGGACAGAATGACAAGTTATACGGCTGCCGCGAATTCAAATCCGGCAGCCGTTATTGTAACCGGAAGACAGTACCGGTACCGCAATGGGGAAAGGAGCGGAGCAACCCATGAAAAAATTATACAGCAATAAGCTGATTATCCTAAGTTTGGTTTTGCCGGGGCTTCTGCTGTTTGTTTTTGCAATCCTGGCGCCAATCTGCCTGAGCGTCTACTATGGATTTACAGATTACTCAGGAATGGGGTCTTACCATATGATAGGACTGGAAAACTATAAAAACCTGATGCACGACTCGGCATTCGGAGTATCCCTCAGAAACTCTCTGTTTTTGGCAATCGGATTTATCTGCATCCAGCACCCGCTGGCAATCATCGTAGCGGCGATTCTGGATAAGCTTGGCGGAAAAGGAGAAAACTTCTTCCGGTGCGTGTACTTTATCCCCAACGTAATTTCCGTAGCTGTCATCGCATATCTGTGGAAATTTATATATAATCCGGATTTCGGCCTTCTGAACAACATTATCAAAGCTTTCGGAGGAAAAGGAGATATCAACTGGTTTTCCACCGATATGGCCATATGGTCGGTTCTTGTGGTGCTGATCTGGCACGGTTTCGGATGGGGAATGCTGATTTATTATACCGGAATTAAAAATATCGACCCGGTGCTGTACGAGGCCGCTGCAATTGACGGGGCGACCCAGACGGAAACCTTTTTACGGATTACGCTGCCTCTTATGAAACCGGTTATCCAGGTAAATGTAACCATGGCAGTCATCTCTGCATTGAAACAGATGGAAACCGTTTACCTTTTGACAAACGGCGGCCCCGGAAACAGTACCCAGTTTGCAGCCAACTATCTGTACCAGCAGGCGTTCAAGGCATTCAAATACGGCTACGGCAACGCAATCGGCGTTATTTTCATTATCATCTGCCTGGCAGCCACAGTGCTGTTAAACAAAATATTTGAGGACCGGGATGAAAGGCAGCTGAGGAAGCAGAGCAAAAGGAAGGGGAAAACGGCATGAAAAAAGCAGGCGAAAAAAACAGGAAATGGACAAAAGCCATCTTGTGGGCAGCATTGATTGTTATGGCAGTCATTCAGATATTTCCCTTAATCTGGTTAGTAGATTTTTCTCTGGCAAGCAGTACGGAAATGTTTACAAGCGGCCTGCTGATTATTCCCCAAAAAATCCAGTGGGGAAATTATGTGAAAGCTTTCGTTGACGGCCATTTCATGCTATACTTAAAAAACAGTGTATTGATAAACGGGCTGGCTGTCCTGTTGGTGATTGCAGTATCCATTATGGCCGGATTTGCGTGCCGGAGGATGCATTGGAAATTAAGCACATTGGTAAAGACACTGCTTCTGATGGGAATGATGATACCGATTCATGCAACATTGCTGCCGAATTACAAGATATACAGCATACTGCATCTGACAGACACCATATGGGCGCTTCTAATCCCCTATGTGGCATTTTCGCTTCCCCAGGGACTGTTTCTTATGACAAGCTTTATGGAGTCCATACCGGTAGAGCTTGAAGAGGCAGCCGTAATGGACGGATGCGGCATCTACCGGATTATTTTTCAGATTATTACGCCGATGCTGAAATCCTCAATTGCAACGGTAGCGATTATGACCTTTCTGAATAACTGGAATGAATTTATGATGGCAAGTACTTATTTAAGTTCGCAGAAATGGAAAACCCTTCCCTTCTCAGTGCTTGAATTTACAGGACAATACTCCTCCAACTATGCGGTACAGTTTGCGGTAATGGCCCTTACGGCGGCGCCGGCAGTTCTTGTATATATCCTGCTAAACAAGTATATTACAAAAGGCGTTGCCATGGGTGCGGTAAAAGGTTGATTAAACGAGGAAACGAAATATGAGAAAGATGAGACGATGGATAAACGGATTAAATGTGCGCGCAAAGCTGGTGTTTTACGGATATCTGACCATTACGCCCGTATTAGTCCTGATATGCATCGTCCTTCTTCTGCATAATTACCAGAAAAGCATGGGGGAACGCCTGAAAACAGACATGGAGAACGTAAATGCGGTTGCGGAAAGCATCCATGTACTTCAGCAGGAAATCAAAGATTTTTCAACCTATATCTGCATCAATGACCAAATATACAGGCTTCTCACAGCAAAGAACACCAAAGCCCTTAACACAAATGCCCGGTTGTGGTTTGAAGAAGCGCCCCTGCAGATTGTCCGGGATATGATTGCACTGAAAGGACATATTAAAACCATTGCCATTTACCCGGAAAACGGGCTGCGGCCCTACCTGTACGGCCTAGACGGAAGCGTTTACCTTCCGGATATTGAAAGCGTGCAGAAAACCCAGGTTTACCATGACACCCTGGAGCATACCGTCATGTGGAGAAATGTTCCGGAAGGCGCCAGCGATACCTATCTGACAAACCGAGACGACAAGATTGTTTTGTACAGAAAGATTCCCGACCGGGCACAGAAGAAAACCCTGGGGTACATCGTAATCGGCGTCAGTCAGCAGCGCTTTCTGGAATTATGCCAAGGTACCATTGATGACAATGAGGGAATCCTCATTATCGACCCCAGCGGGGGAGAATTAGTCCGTTTGGGAACCATTGACCGGAATGTGGAGCAGTATCTGCTGGACAGTACATTTATGAAACAGGATTACCGAAACCGCCAGGCCCATTTCACATATGGCAATTATGATATCATCTGCTGTCAGACCGGCAATGATGCAAGCATTGTATGCAAGACCACCCCCCGCTACAGTCTGCAGACGCAGATGCTCCAAATCGCATATATGCCGGTTTCCCTGCTGGCAGGAATGCTGATTGGACTTCTTCCTCTGCTGCTGATAATCTCCAATACGGTCACAAAGCCTTTAGGCATGGTAAGTGAAGCCATACGGAAATTTTCCGTAGGTGATTTTGAGCAGCGTCTGGAAATCGAGTCTGATGATGAAATCGGTGAGGTTGCCCATTGCTTTAACAAAATGGTGGAGGATATAAGAACACTGATTAATGAAAATTATGTTATCACGCTGAAAGAACGGGAAAGCGAGCTGGCCGTTTTACAGGCGCAGATAAATCCCCACTTTCTGTATAATACGCTAGACTCCCTTTACTGGCAGGCAATGGATAAAGGAAATGATGAGATAGCCGAAAGCATACTGGCCCTGTCACAGCTGTTCCGGCTGGTATTGGCACAGGGAAAGGGCGAAATATGCGTCAGCCAGGAGGCAGAGCTTATAGCCAGGTATCTGCAGCTGCAGAAGGTCCGGTTTTCACAAAAATTGAATTACGAAATTGAGATAGAGGAAGAGATTAAGAAGGTTAAAATTCCCAAGCTGATTCTCCAGCCATTTGTGGAAAACGCAATTGTACACGGCTTTGAAAATGTCAGCACACCCTGTTTCCTGAAAATATCCGGGAGAATCGAAAATGACCGGATACGGTTTGAGGTAAGCGACAGCGGAATTGGAATGAGGCAGGATCAGATTGATGCACTCTGGACTGAGGAGCCGACACAGTATGCAAGACAGAGAATCGGGCGGTACGCTGTTAAAAATATACGGGAACGCTTACAATTAAAATACCATGATAATTTTTCTCTTGAGATAAAAAGCAAGGTTGGAAAAGGAACAACCGTCATTCTGACGGTCCCTTTTGAGGAGGAACACCATGTCCATAAAAGTACTGGTAGCAGAGGATGAGGACATAATACGCAAAGGAATCGTAAAATATCTGAAATTGCATACGGACAGATTTGAGAAAATCTATGAAGCCGAAAACGGTGAGGAGGCCATGGATCTCTTGATTAAACATCATCCGGATATGATGCTGCTTGATGTGCAGATGCCCTTGAAGACAGGGCTTGATGTAATGAAGGAGGCAAAAAAGGCAGGACTGCAGCCTATTACCATTATATTAAGCGGATATGAAGATTTCCACTATGCAAGGGAGGCCCTTAAATTCGGCGCAAAGGAATATTTCTTAAAGCCAATGAGGGCATCCGATATCCTGAAATGCATGGAACACCTTGCAGACGAATATATGGGAACAGACGAGAAACAGGAGGCGGACGGAATACCCGAAAACGGGAATCCCTTTGTGAAGAAGGCGGCCGAATATATTACGGAGCATTATGCTGAGGACATCTCCCTTGCCGATGTCGCAGAGAAGCTGGGCATTTCAACAGGCTATCTTTCCACGCTCTTAAATCAGGAGGCAGGCTGCGGCTTTACGGACTATCTAAACCGCATACGGATTGAACGTGCCTGCTGCTATTTGGAACAAAACTATCTGAAAAATTATGAAATCGCATATAAAGTAGGCTTCCGGGACGAAAAATACTTTTCCAAGGTTTTCAGAAAAATAAAAGGAATGTCTCCCAGAGAATACCGTATACACAACAATCACGGGTGATGTTCTTTTCAATCTGGATGACAGTAAATGCAGCCTTTCGCATCTCCCTGAGTTTCAATAAAATTCAAAAAAGTGTGCTCAATTAATCGGAACCGGCACACGCCATATCGGCGGTGCCTATTCCGGTTTTCCACATCCCGCTGCTATGCCATTTTCTCTCCGTTTATCACCACTCCCTCACAATGCTCCACATTGTAAGCCGTCTCCACATACTCCTTCACCGGCTCTTCTATCACATAGGACAGATTGTGAAACCGCACATTGTCCGCATGCCGCGCATACACCGCCGCCATAGGTCCTTTCACCATAGGATGCTCATAAGTCGGGCGCAGGTCGTGGATGTCTTTGGGCCAGTCGGTTTTCTTCACCATGCGCAGCCTGATATTTTCAAAGGTAATATTTTCTATATTATGCCCCTTCTCTGCGTGTTCATCCCCATAGACCATGATTCCGTTTTCCGAAATACAGTTGATATTCTGGAAGGTTACATTCCGCACAAATCCCAGGTCCGTATCCTCTCTCCGCTTCACCGCCGTGATACAGACAGGCTCCGCAGAACCCCACCAGTGCTCCTTGGAGAACATTCTGGTCTCAATATTCAGGTTGGAAAACAGCACATTCTCGATGCTTCCCTGATCCCTCATCTGCATGGAAATCCCCCGGTTGGTGTGATGGATATTGCAGTTCTGAACCGTAATATTCTTAAAAGGCGCCGCGCTCTCCGTCCCGAATTTAATGGCCGCGCTGGTAGAAATCAGGGTACAGTTGGTAACGCAGATATTTTCGCAGTTTCCGTATTCCATGGCCCCTTCCGTGTTCTTAAACACGATACAGTCATCTGCAGACTCGATATGACAGTTGGAAATCCTTACATCTTTGCAGTGATCCGGATCAATCCCGTCACCGTTGGCCAGCTTTAAATTGTTGAGAATCCGAATTCCGTCAATCAGCACATCCCGGCACCCTACCAGATGGGTCGTCCAAAATGCACTGTGGGCCAAAGTCACATGAAGAATCGTCAAATGCTCCACATGCTCTAAAAATAAAAGAGGCATCCTGGGATAAAATTTTCCGTCGATATGCCACGGGGAAACTTTCCCATAAAAAATCTCCTCATTCCCGTCAATAGAACCAAAGCCTGTGATTTTCACATCATGGCAGTCTTTGGCATATAGAAAATACAGCACCGGTTTTCCCGTATAATCACAATTTTCATAGGTAGGAACAGCCAGCTCTGCGTCATAATTCATGGGAACCCCAAACAGGTTAAAATCCTCCATATGGTCGCTGGCCTTCAGCACCGCCCCGTTCTCCAGATGCAGCTCCACAAAGGACTTCAGCACAATGGTTCCGGACCGGTACGTCCTTCCCCCAGGAAGCAGCACCTGTCCTCCTCCCGCCTCCAAGCAGGCATCCACTGCTGCCTGAATCGCCTTCCCGTCATTGGTAACCCCGTCTCCTACTGCCCCATAATCCATTACATTAAATATCATATCCGTATCCCTCCGCTTATCCATTCTATATTCCTGCTTTTCAGGCAGCCGGTACTGCCTTTTCTTTCTACAAATATAACAAATTATCCGGCCCATTTCAACAGCAGCCAGATATTTTATTTTCCGGATAAAAATCAATAGTTTTTGTGCATAGATTGTGGTACACTAATAAGAACCATTGGGATGTCAAAGATAAGTCATGGAACACTGTAAAACCTACACAGAATGGAGGCCGCTATGAAATATCACAAGACCATAACCCTAAAAAACGGCATGGAATGCTGTCTGAGAAACGGAACCGAAAGCGACGGTCAGCTTGTATATGACAACTTCAACCTGACCCATGGAGAGACCGATTTTTTACTGTCCTATCCGGACGAGAACAGCTTCGACGCTAAGCAGGAAGGCCAGTTCCTGAAAAAGAAGACAGAAAGCGAAAATGAAATTGAGATAATCGCCGAGATTGACGGCGCAGTTGTGGGAACCGCCGGGATTGAAGCAGTGGGCACAAAATATAAAGTCCGCCACCGTGCCGAACTGGGCATCGGCATCTCCAAAGAATTCTGGGGGCTGGGAATCGGACAGGGCCTGTTAACTGCGTGTATCGAATGTGCCAAAACCGCAGGATACGTTCAGCTTGAGCTTAACGTGGTTTCCGAAAATACGAGAGCCATATCCATGTACAAAAAAGCAGGCTTTATCGAATACGGCAGAAACCCCAAAGGCTTTCACTCCCGCATATCCGGATTTCAGGAAGTTATCTATATGCGGTTGGAATTATAAATAAACTTCATTTTAAAGGAGACTATCTATGAACGATGATTTCACAAATGATATGGGAAGTATCCTCTCCCGGTCTGACAGCGCAGGAAGCTTAAGCTACCTGTCTTCCGACCGCCCAAGGTCACGAAACCGAAATTACGGCCGGAATTCTTCCCGCAAACCTTCCCCGGCCCTCCTTGCAGCCCTCATCGCTTTGGTCCTTGGCTGTCTGGCAGGACTGGCCGGCGGCTATTTTCTGTGGGGATATGAAAAACCATACACCATAGATCTAAAGGCTATCGAAGCCCCGGACTGGATTGAGCAGAAATTCATACGGAAAAATATTTTCTCCCGCCCCGATGTGACGATGAAACGGGTCAACAACATTGTCATCCACTACGTCGGGAATCCCGGCACCAGCGCAGAAGCCAACCGTCAGTATTTCGACAGCCTGGCTGACCAGGATCCCCAACAACCAGGCAGTTCCTCCAGCTGCCACTTCATTGTCGGGCTGGAAGGAGAGATTCTCCAATGCATTCCCATCAGCGAGATTGCCTACGCCAACGCCCCCCGCAACCTTGACACCGTGGCCGTGGAGACCTGCCACCCTGACGAAACCGGCAAGTACAACGAGGCTACCTATGATTCTCTGGTGAAACTGACCGCATGGCTTTGCAAAGAACTGGATCTATCCTCTGACGACGTGATCCGCCACTATGATGTCAATGAAAAGGGCTGTCCCAGATATTTTGTGGACCACGAAGACCAATGGAAACAGTTTAAAAAAGATGTACAGAAAGCCTTAAAAGAATTAAAATAAGTTTCTTTTTCATGTATGGCCGCTTTTTCTGAGAATGATCAGAGGAAGCGGCCTCCATGACCCTCATACCTTTACATCCGCTCCAGAATATCCTGCCATGCCTCCTCATCGATTTCCTCATTGCGGAACAATTTCCGCTTATCCTCCTCCGTGATGGCACGGATAACCCTGCAGGGATTGCCTGCCGCGATGCACCAATCCGGAATGTCCTTTGTCACCACGCTGCCTGCGCCAATGACCACATTATTCCCTATATGCACCCCGGGGCACACCACCGTATTGCCGCCAAACCACACGTTATCTCCCACGGTCACTTCCTTGCCATATTCATAAGCGGAATTACGGCTGACAGGATGAATCGGATGCCCAGCCGTGTAAATCGCTACGTTGGGAGCCATCTGGCAGTTATCGCCAATCTTAATCTTTGCCACATCCAAAAGGGTACAGTTATAATTGGCAAAGAAATTCTTCCCAACCTCAATATGCTTCCCATAATCACAGTAAAAAGGCGGATTGACAAAGGCGTCCTCCGATTTCCCAAAAAGCTGCTTTACCGTCTCCTTAATGCCCTCAAAATCGGAACGGTCCATAAAATTCAGTTTTTGCAGAATCCTCCTGCATACCAGCTGCTCCTCAAAGACAGCATCATCTGAAATGTATGCCATCCCCGCATCTCTCCTCTGTATGTTGCTCATCGTTGTTTTCATCCTTTCTCTCCTCCATTCTCTGTTTTTCAACAATTTTGTCCCCATTGCCCATCTTCCTGATTTTCTTCTCCCGATTCTCTTCTTCCCGATTCTCTGTTTGACAATATCAGATTTTTGCTGTAAAATCATTCGGTATCTTGTTTATTAATATAACAATCTTCTATAATTGTGGAGAATACTCTTATGGACAATCGCACAGGACTTTGCTCCTTATTTCACTCGGATTTCTCTGAAACCGTTGCGTATAACAATCCCCTGTTTCCCGCTTATGTGGCATACAGTTTTCTGTCCACCTACCCGGATTACTCCGCAATCAGCCACTGGCACGGAGACCTGGAATTCATTGCAATAAAAAAAGGAACCATGACCTACAATGTAAACGGCCAACTGATTCCGCTAAAGGAAAGCGATGGTATTATGGTAAACAGCCGTCAGCTTCACTACGGCTTTTCTGCCGAACATCTGGAATGTGAATTTATCTGCATCCTTCTCTCCCCGGAAATCCTGGAGGGAAACCGTTGGTTCTATGAAAATTGCCTGGAACCCGTCACCCACCACTCCCTCTGCCCTTACCTGTACCTCAGCAGAAACCATTGGACATTTTCCATCCTGGAGAAACTGGATGAAATCTACGGTTCCTTTGGCACGGCTCCTTTAAAACCCGGGTCTTATTTCCAGTTGATAGAAAAATTCGCAGCCATCATGGAAACACTGTACGAAAATCTCGACATAGAAAACCAGATTCGAAAACCGGAATCTTCCGACCTGGTCTCCCTCAGAAACATGGTGACCTACATAGAAGAACATTACATGGAACACATTTCCCTGGAAGATATCGCTCTGTCCGGCGCTTGCTGCAAGAGCAAATGCTCTCTGCTCTTTAAGAAATACCTGCGGGACACCCCGATCACTTACACCACCAGGCTCCGGTTAAGAAAAAGTCTTTCTCCCCTGCTGGGTTCGGATGACAGCATCGCCTCCATCGCCTACGGACACGGCTTTGGAGGCGCCAGCTACTATTGTGAAATGTTTAAAAAATATTATGGAATCTCGCCGCTTCTATACAAAAAAAGACAATCACACAGATTTTTTTAAAGAGCGCCCACCACTTCATGAGGACGGTAACATTCTTCCAGATAGTTTACATCCTCATCTGACAGTTCCAGGTCAACAGCCTTTACTGCGTCATCAAAATGGGCAATTTTTGTCGCTCCCACAATGGGTGCTGTCACACCCTTTTTCCAGTGCCATGCCAAGGCAATCTGCGTCATGGAAACCTCATATTTTTTTGCAAGCTCATCTACCCGGCCGATGATTTCCAGATCATTTTCTTTTGCGCGGTCATATTTATTCTTAAGAGTCTTGTCCGTATCGCTGCGCTTACTGCCGGATTCCCATCCGGTGTGGGTCAGATGGCCGCCTGCCAGGGGGCTGTAGGGAATACGGGAAACGCCGTACTGCTCACAGACCGGAATCAGTTCTCTTTCATCCTCCCGGTACAGCAGGTTATAATGATTCTGCATGGTGGAAAACTTTGTCCAACCATTCCTCTCGGCACATATCTGCATATTATGGAACTGATAGCCGTACATTGCCGATGCGCCCAGCGCCCGAACTTTCCCCGCTTTTACAAGGCCGTTCAGGGTCTCCATAGTCTCCTCGATCGGCGTATCATAGTCAAAACGGTGGATCTGATATAAATCCAGATAGTCCGTTCCAAGGCGGGACAGCGTGCCATCGATTTCCCGCAGAATCGCCTGGCTGGAAAGCTTGCCCTCGTTAAAATATACTTTGGACGCAAGAATTACTTTATCCCTGGCAATCCCAAGATTTTTCAGCGCTTTCCCAATATACTCCTCGCTGGTGCCAAAACTGTAGGTGTTGGCAGTGTCAATAAAATTAACGCCAAGCTCCCAACCGTGGGCGATCATATCCTGTGTCTCATCCTGGTTCAGCGTCCACTGATGGAACTGCTCGCTGGCTTTTCCAAACGACATGGCGCCGATACAGATCCGTGAAACCCGTATCCCGGTATTCCCCAATTCCGCATATTTCATGTTGGTTTCCTCCTGCTATTTTTAAATGGTCAAAAGTTCCTGTGTTCCCTAGTTATTCCGTCTCAAATTCCGGATGCCATACGGCAAAGCCCATCTGGGTGTGCCGACAGAGAATTACCTGCCCGCTGGCTTAGATGTATCCCTGCAGGAGGTTTCTTTTAGAGTTTCTGTTGGCTCGCCCCATTTAAGGACGCCTGTCTGAATCGCCTCATTATATCGGGAAATCTTATAATCCAGTCTGTCTATGGTCTCCTGATATTTTTTCAGCTCCGCGGCAATCTCCTCCCGCGCTTCCACCAGCAGGTCCCGCCTGGCGGGAATCGTGCTGTCTCCCACCTGAAACAGACGCACATATTCCGACAGCATTTCTACGGAAAGCCCGGCGCTGCGCATACAGATGGCATTTTCCACCCAGACCACATCCTGTTCCGTATAACAGCGGATGCCACCCTTTGTGCGGGAGACAGGCGGTATAGCGCCGGCTCTCTCATAATACCTGAGCGTATCCGCAGTAATTCCGTATCTTTCACATACTTCTTTAATTGTCATCAATATCCTCCTGTCTCATGGATTCCAGCGACTGTATCAATTATACAGCTTGGAGTTGGCTCTAAGTCAATAGCTATTTTATAAAAAATCAATCCGGAAAATAAAAAAGATTCCCGTTTCCAGGAATCCTTTTTTAACCTTGTCCAATTTAAACCTTTAAAGTGTCTCCTGTGTCACATCCTCCCAGCTTACCTTACCACCGTTTTTCCT
>CAYWRB010000016.1:0-17016 GCA_964460025.1 uncultured Hungatella sp. | reverse complement strand
CAGCTTTATGTATTCTTTATTCTAAAAAGTCTGCCATACCGCTCCAGCATCATCAGCAACATGTTCCCTAGAAGGCCGATAGCCAAAATCTCTCCGATCCCTACGGTCAGCATGGCAACAAAAATCAAGTCTGCAGAACCATACGCATAGCGCAGAACCCAAGGTATGATAATGGTATTGGATAGTATAGGCGGTATGCACACGGCCCACCGAATCTTACGCAGCTTATAGGAGCCTAAGGCTCCAATTAATGTGGCGATACTTCCAAACACCACATCCAACATGGCCGAACCGCACAAAAGGTTGGACAGAAAACAACCTAAGAATAGACCTGGAACCGCTGCCGGTGTAAAAAATGGCAGGATACACAGGGCTTCCGAGATTCGAAACTGAACCGGCCCGAAACTGATCGGCGCAAAAAGCATGGTAAGTACTGTGTAGATCGCTGCAATCGCTGCTGCATGGACCATAAAATAAATGGCCTTGTCTGATTTTGAATTTTTCATGGTACAATCTCCTTAGTTTTTTTTAAAGTGAGGATGGTTTCGAACTCACTGTTTATTTGGAACTGATATAGTATAGCATTTTCATATAGGAATATCAAGTGTATGGCTTCCTGTTTTTTCTCTATTAACACACAGCCCTATCTGAACGATATACGTTCCTTCCTCCCAGGTATGTAGCACAGACAGAAATATCCTTTATCTCCTCTGCCTTCACATCAAAAGGACTCTTCTCCAATACCACAAAATCCGCCAGCATCCCAGGGCAAATACGCCCCTTTTTATCCTCCTCAAAGCTGGCCTGCGCGCCGCAGATGGTATAGCTGTCCAGTGCTTCCCCAACCGTAAATCCCTGTTCCGGAAGATAGGGAGGCCTGCATTGGTCCAATGGCATCCTGGTCACCGTACACTGGATGCTCTTCAATACATCCGGATATTCCACAGGGCAGTCGCTTCCATTGCTAACAGAAACACCTTTTTTTATCAATGTTTTCCAGCTGTAGCTGGAGGATGCCAGTTCTTTTCCTACCCGTTCCTCCACAATGCGGGAATCATAATCCAGAAAGATTCCCTGGGCATACACATGAAGCCTCAGATCAGCGATCTTCTCAAGCTGGTCCGGGCGGGTGATCTGGCAATGAACCACACCATGCCGGTGGTCTTTTCCCGGATTCTTTTCCAGCGCTTTTTCATATGCATGAAGCACCAGGTCCAGGCAGGCATCTCCGATTGCATGGATTGCCACCTGCATTCCCTGACTGTCGGCGTAAGAAACCATCTCATCTATGGTTTCCCGGTCGTACAGAGGAAGGCCGCAGGCTGAGGGATCGTCCGCATAGGGTCTGCTTAAGCAGGCGGTTCTGGCTCCCAGCGCTCCGTCGGCTACCATTTTAAGAGGACCGATTCGAAACATGTCGGAGCCGGTTCCCGTGAGATTTCCGTCCTCCACAAATTCCTTTAAATCCGCCACATTGGAAAAATTACACTGCTCATAAACTCTTACCGTCAGCTGTCCGGACTCTTCCAACTCTTGAAAAGCAGCATTCACCTCTCTCCATGTCACGTTTCGGAATGCAATATAATCATCAGACTGGCAGCTGGTGATTCCGCAGGCGTTGAGAGCCTTTGCAGATTCCAAAATCATGGTCTTCAATGTCTCTTTATCGGGGGCCGGAATGGCATCATATACCATATCCATGGCATTGTCATAAAAGCGGCCGTCCGGCTGCCCATTCTCCATTCCTATCCGGCCTCCGGCCGGCTGGCTGCTGTCCCCGGTCACCCCAAGAAGCTTAAGGGCCCGGCTGTTTACCACCAGACAGTGGCCGCAGGCACGCACCGCGCAGACCGGCATCTCTATGGAAACTTTGTCCAGATCAAAGCGGTCCGGCATCCGATGTTCATCTCTAAAATAATCCTGATTCCATCCCCGCCCGATGATCCAGGTATCCGCAAAAGAGGGAAAATGAGTCTCTTTATATTCTCTCAGACATTGAATCATATCGGTCAGGCTTCCGGTCCGGCCTGCAAGCTGTGCTGCATTCAGCATATTTCCATAGTTTAGAAGATGCATATGGCTGTCATTAAATCCGCTGCACACAAACCTTCCCTGCAAATCCACCGAAGAATCCCCATCCTGCTCCATGGCCCTTGCTTCCTCACTGGTTCCTGCAAAAAGAAATCTTCCGTTTTCCACGACAAACGCCTGAGCCAATGGCAGTGTCCCCGTATAAACGGTGCCGTTATAATAAATTGTCCTCATATACATCCTCCCATAAACAAAAACCGCCGCGCCTATGATTTTTCTCCCACTCCCAAACGCATGGAAAGTCTGTCAAAAAAATCACAGACGCAGCATCTACACAGAAAGCTGCAAACTCCTTTTTATTGCATCTCGTCCAAAGAAGGATAAGAAGCAATGGCTCCTGGTTTCGTCACACTCATTCCACAGAATTTGTTGGCGAATGCCAGATACTCTTCCATCTTTTCCTTACTGAGCCCAGCAAGTGTATCTGTTGTAACACCGTCTCTTGCCATGCAGTACAAAAATGATCCGATGAACCCGTCTCCGGCTCCTGTGGTATCTACTGCCTTCACTTTCTGGCTGGCAGCAAACCCATGATTTTTCTCCGTATAGCACTCCGCCCCTTCGGAACCTTTGGTGTAAATCACCATCTTTGTATTCCCTTGAAGCAGCTTGGGAAGAACTGCCTTAATGTCTGTCTCGCCGGTGATGAATTCCAGTTCCTCATCCGAGATCTTCAGGATATGGACCATGGGCGCAAACTCCCAGATCACGTTCTTAAGAGCCTCCGGGTTATCCCACAATGCCAGACGAAGGTTGGGATCGAAGCTTACCATAACTCCTGCTCTCAGAGCACAGTCAATGGCCTTTCTGTGTGCCTCCTTCATCGGAAAGTCTCCCAGAGATACGGAGCAGAAATGAAGGGCAAAGGCATCCGTAAACCAGGAAGTCTCTATATCCTTTGCATCCATCATCATATCGGCACCTGGTTTTCTATAGAAAGAAAATTCCCTGTTTCCGTCCTCCTTAAGAGCCACAAAGGCCAAAGATGTGTTGGCTTTATCGGTCCGTTTTACATAGCTGCAGTCAATGCCGCACTCCGTAAATTCCTCCACAATCTTGTCACCGAAAGGATCCGCCCCCAACTGGGTGATCAGCGCTCCTTCTCCTCCCAGCTTTACATAGGCCCCGCAGACATTGGCCGGCGCTCCCCCTACCTTGGGCTGAAATCCACAGACATTTTTCAGTTCCTTGCCGGACTCCTCCGGAATAAAATCAATCAGTGCCTCTCCGATAGCCAATAATTTTTTCATAAAAATATACACCTCCGTTTTCATTGTCAGACTTTTGAATCCATTCTGTAGGTCATGGCTGCGTTACGGCCTGTCGGCCCATGCCGCCTCCACCATAGCCCTCAATTCATCCACCACATCTCCTGCCGTTTTCCCGGCTTCCGCTATGGTGACATCCGCATATCTTTCATAATAAGGGACTCTTTCATGGTAAAGATCCAGAAGCGTCATGCCTTCTCTGCACGCCACGCCCCTGTCCACCAGGTTCCCAAGCCTCTTCTCCACTTCCTCAAAACTTAACTGCAGATATACAACCGTACTGATCTCCTTCAGATGCTCCATAGCCTCTTTTCCGTAGATCACGCTGCCGCCCGGTGCGATCACGGACCGCTCTGCCTTCAGCTGCCGGTTGACACGATTTTCCACCTTCAGAAACCCTTCCAGTCCCTCCTGGGCAATGATCTCTTTCAGCAGTCGTTTTTCCTTTTCCTGAATAAGAATATCTACATCCACAAAGGAATATCCCAGCCGTTTGGCTAAAAGTACTCCCACCATGCTCTTGCCTGCCGCAGGCATACCGATAAGAGTAATGTTTTTAAAATCTTCCTTTTCCAATCAGCGCTCTCCAACCCTTTCCCAGTGCCTTCTCCAAGGCGGCACTAATGGCTTTTCTTTTTCTTTGCCACGGAAAATCCGAATTTTCCCAGCCTCTTTCCCAACTCAAAGTACTCTCCATGGGAATAGGCCACAAGGCCGGCATCATTCAAATGGAATTTCCCCTTTTGATCCATATACCGTTCATCCACGGTGACACCTACAATCTCTGCCAGAAACATATCATGGCTGCCCAGAGGAATCACCTGCGCGGTTCTGCATTCCAAATTCAAAGGGCTTTCCGCGATACCCGGCGTCTGAATATGCTTTGAAGGCTGTTCTGTCAGGTCCATCCGGGCAAATTTATCTACTTCTCTTCCGGATCTGACACCACAGTAATCTGCCGCAAAAGCCAGTTCCTTCGTCACAAGATTTATCACAAACTCTCCGGTCTCCTTCAGAATATCATAGGAATACCGTTCCTTTCGCACGGAGATGGAAACCATGGGAGGCGCGGAACATACCGTTCCGGCCCAGGCCACCGTGATGATATTTGGCTTTTCTCCTTCCCGCCTGCAGCTTACCATAACTGCCGGAACCGGATACAGCATATTGCCTCCCTGCCAATGCTGCTTTGAACTCTTCCTTATTTTTTCATTCTCCATGAAGCCTGCCCTCTAATCATTGTCCGGAAGCAGTTTAACCACAATCATCAGCTGCTTTACAAAGCTGCCCTCCGGAAGTTCCATGTCTTCCTCATGAGAGACATCCGGAATCTGCGGCTCCTCTTCCTCCAGTTCCACGCAGATCCAGTTATAGGCCGCCTCCTTGGCGTTGTCTATGGCATCCTCCAGATCCGGCCCGTCCGCCCTGCAGTCTTCCAGATCCGGAAACTCTACGTGATATCCTTTTCCATCCTTGTGAGGTGTAAACACCGCCGGATAAATAAATGTCATCTGCTCTATTCCTCCTGTTATCTATCCCTGTAAAGCCACCATAATAGCAGGAATCAGCTGCTTTTTCCTGGACACCACCTTGGAAAGTTCCACGATTCCCTGCTTCGCGTCCTTCTGTGCCGCCTCATCGCTCTCTACGTGGAAGGCCTCCAGAATCATCTGGCCCGCCCCCTGGCCCTCGCACAGAAGGGTGGTAGACTCTGTCAAAATATTGGTCAGCATAAAAAACATCATATCCACATTGTGGGTTTGAAATGCCTGCTTAATATACGGCTGCATCCGGCTTCTCAGCTGCTCTAGTTCCTGTCCGTTAAGAGAGCTTATCTGCCCTACGCCAAAGGTGACTTTCCCGGCTGTAAACCGTTTAAAATCCTGATAGAAAATCTCCTCCTCCGTCTTATTTTTCAGATTGCTTCCTGCGGAAAACATACCCACCGCATAATCCTCCACCTTGATTCCCGCAATCTCTGCCAGAGCCAGCGCCGCATTCTTATCAATCTGGGTACAGGTGGGGGAACGGAACAGCAGGGTATCGGATATGATAGCACTGCACAAAAGACCGGCAATGGTCCTGTCAATCTGGGTGCCTGTCTCCTGGTACATCTGATAAATGATGGTTGCCGTGCACCCCAGCGGCTGGTTGCGGAAAAATACCGGGGATATGGTCTCAATGGAACGCAGCCTGTGATGGTCGATAATCTCCCGGATTCTGGCGTTCTCCACCCCGTCTACCGCCTGGCTTTTCTCATTGTGATCCACCAGAATCAGAGATTTGCCTCTGGCTCCCAGCAGGTTCCTTCTGGAGATCATCCCCTTGTATTTCCCATCCTTATCCAGAATCGGGAAATCCCGATGGCGCTTGCTGGCCATCACATCTTTGATCTCATCGATTACGTCTGTCTCCTCAAAAGTAATCAGATTCTCGGTCTTCATAAAATAACTGATAGGCATGCTCTGATTCACCAGACGGGCCGCCGTATAAGCGTCATATGGTGTGGTGAGTACCGTACAGCCTCGCTCCTGGGCCAGCTTTTTAATGGTCATGGATACCGCCGCACCCTCACAGACGATGATGCAGGCCGCCTCCATCTCAATGGCGCACAGCTGGGATTCATAGCGGTTGCCCAGGATTACCAGGTCATTCTTGTTGATGTAATACTCCATCATATCCGGGTTAGCCGCCGCAATCAGTACCTTCCCCTCGTTGAAATAAGCCTTTTCATCGCCGATGATCAAAGCTCCTTCCAGTGTCTCGATGATATTGGAGTACTGGGTATTGGCTTTGGAAAGAATGCTGCTGTCATACACATTCATGTAGGACTGGGCAATATCGCTTACCGTAATCAGCCCCTCCAGCATATTGTCCTCTGTCACGGCGGGAAGGGTAACCACACTTGCCTCCTGCATGGTATTCCAGGCCTTTTTCAGAGAAATATTTTTATTTACTCCTTTGATCTTGCGGATGTCAATATCCCGCACCTCGGTCTTTACATGTTCGATCAGTTCCGGCGCATCTACGCCAAAATAATCCAGCACAAACTGGGTCTCCCCGTTTACCTGTCCTGCCCTGCACGGCTGAAACTCCTGACCCGTAAGGATTTTCTTCAGATTGGCATAGCAGATGGCAGAACAGATAGAATCCGTATCCGGATTTTTGTGCCCCACTACAATGGTTTTGTCCCTGTTATATTCTGTCATTTTCCTCCATCACAGCAATCGGATGCTGTTGCTCTCTATTTCTTTGTTTGATCCACAGTTACCTGTTTATCTGGAGCCGTCTGAAAATGTTCTCAGAACGGACAGCAGTTCCTTTTCCGGTATTACCGGTGAATAATAAGATCCCATCTGCATGGTACAGCCAAATTTGTCTAAAAATTCCCGCTGCCTCAGAGTCTCCACCCCTTCTGCGATAACCTTTTTCTTCATCTTCTTGGCGATCTGCACCAGGCCGCCGATAACCGGAGCAAACTTGGCGCTGTTCTCCAGTTCTCCTACAAAGGTACGGCTAAACTTCAGTGTGTCTACCGGCAGATCAAAAATACGGCTTAATCCCGTGCTTCCGGAACCGAAATTATTTAAAATCAGTTCCACTCCCATCCAGGACAATCCCTGCAAAAGTACCGTAAGCCTGGCATAGGAAGCCACCGCCGTATACTCGTCTATCTCAATGGCCAGCTTCTTGGGGGGAATCTCATAAGTCTCCATCACACGGGATACCTCCTGCAGAAAATCTCCCTGTAAAAGCAGCATGGAAGATACGGGAAGAGCAATGGATTCAAAATTCCTCTTCTTCTGTAAAAGCCCTGCGACTGCTGCCGCGGCCCTGTCCAAGGCATAATACTCTACCTGCCGTATCTGCCCCGTATCCTCCGCAATGGGCAGGTACTCGCTGCTGTCAACCATCCCCAGTTCAGGTACAAAAATCCGCATCTGGAACTCTGCTCTGGAAAATCCTTTCTTCTCTCTGTCATAAATGGGGCGGTAGCTGATCTCCGTCTCCCCTTTGGATATGGCTGTGTTCAGGTGTTGGGCAATAATCTGTCTGCGGACAAACTGCTGATGCAGCTCCTGATCATAGACAATTGCCTGATTGCTCCCTCTCTCCGCGCCATGGGATACGGCCATATCCAGATACTTCATTATCTCGCCTACATTGGAGGCATATCCGGGATAGGCACATAAAGCAATCTGAACCGAACACAGACAGTCGGTGCCTTTTATGGTCCAGCACTGATTAAACCGTTCCGTCAGCTGCTCTACAAGCCAGGAAGCGTCGGCAATAGTCCGGTTCTTCATGATTATGATAAATTCCACACCTACATAGCGGTAAACAACGCACCCTGTCTTCTGCTCCAGATAACTTAAGATCTCCTCCAGCAGCTGGTCACAATACTCTAAGCCGAACAAGTCGTTCATCCGCTTAAAGTTCTCAATATACAACTTAAGCACAACCCCATGATTCTTCATCAAAAACTGCGCTTCCAAATGGCTGTAGCAGGACTTACTGTCATTTTCTTTCCTGTCCTGCTGCTGGTTAAACTCCTGTGATGTGCGTTTCACATCTTCTTCCTCTTCTGTCTTTCCTTTTTTTGTGAATACCCCCATATGTCCTTTCCTCCAAAGTACATTGGCCGCAGCAAGGCTGCCGCCTGATTTTGTATATTTTCATATTCCTGCCCTTTCGGGATGCGTCGGACGCGAACCGGCGCAGGTATAATCTCTATCGAGATTATACCATACCTCCCCTCATGTGTACATCAGGGAATTTTACTAATGTTTTATGTGGTGTTTTCATCCTTACTTTTCATCTGATCCAGAAGAACCAACTACAACTTTCATAATCTATTTACACTATGTTCACATTTTATTCATATATCTTTTGTAATATTTGTATAGAAAGAGCGATGATATATATCGTTTCTGTTGTTAAATTGCACATAGATTTTTCATAATTACCCTGGTTGGAAACGGCCGGGGTCTCCTCATGTTACAGGGTCTTTATACAACAGGCGCTTTCGGAAAGTCCGCACCTTCTCTCCGGCCGACTTTCCGAAAACGCCTGTTTTATTTCCTTAACTCAGCACCATTCTGGCCGCACCATAAATGCCGGCATCATTCCCCAATTTTGCAAGGCCGATGACAGCACGATCCTGTGATATGGCCACATAGGGTCCGTAATGCTTTTCAATGATATCAATCAAAAACTGGCCTGCCTTAGACACGCCTCCGCCGATGACAAAAATATCCGGATCTACGGTCAGTGCCAGCTGTGCCAGCACAATTCCAAGATAATGTCCCACCGTATCCATTACCTCCAAGGCCAGTTCATCTCCGGCTTTTGCCGCATCCAGCACATCCTTTGCCGTCAATTGTTCACCTGCTGCCCGCAGCATTGACGCCTTGTCGGTTGCTGCCATTTTCCGTCTGGCCTCTCTTGCAATTCCTGTGGCGGATGCCACCTGCTCCAAGCATCCCTTGGCGCCGCAGTTACAAGCCTCCGTCTCCTCATCCCGGACATGGATATGGCCGATTTCTCCTGCCAGACCATGCTTCCCTGTCAAAATTCTCTGGTTCTGTATCACACCGCCGCCGACACCGGTCCCTAAAGTTACCATGACAATATCCGAATAGCCTTCGCCTCCGCCTTTCCACATCTCGCCGAGAGCCGCCACGTTGGCATCATTGCCGCACTGAACCGGTATTCCTCCCAGCAGCCTGCTCAGCTGTGCCGCAGGATATTGGTCTCTCCAGCCTAAATTCACGCACACTTCCACGTACCCATTGTTCTTCACAGGGCCAGGCACACCGATTCCGGCCCCTTTTATGTCATCCAAAGACAGGTTCTCTCTCTTTAACGTATCCAGTATGGAGGCCGCCACATCATCCAGTATATACTTTCCCTGTTCCTCTTTCCTGGTAGGAATCTCCCACTTTTTCAAAAGTTCTCCCGTAACTTCAAACAAGCCTATCTTGACTGTGGTACCTCCTACATCTACCCCTATGCACTTTCTTCCCATCGCTCTTTCCTCTTTTCTTAAGAATTCTCAAACACACTCTAATGCAGCTTTAGCTCTTTCATCGTCTGAGGCCCTGCCACATAGATCTGGTTTTGCAGGCCGCCTTTATTCATCTTGGAAACCGCAAAATCAAAGGTCCCCTCATATTTTAAAATGCCGGAACAATTGTATATTCTGCAGCTGTTTTCATTGTACAGAAAGATGTAATCTCCGTCAATATCTACATGCTCATAATCGAAACTGAAATCCAGGCTGAATGCCTTCTGTCCGTTGGCATGATAAAGATCCATGCGGGAATCATACTCACCGGAGACGGCTTTTACAATAATGCCGACATAATTTTTATCACAAAATACGCTTCTGATTTCCTCCTCCACAGGTATCTGTGTCACCAAAGCCGGAGACATGACATCTGCGGACGTGTAAAAGCTCAGACTGTTATCTGCAAATGCCACCGCATAAGTATCGTCCAGATACTGAACTCTGGGAACCATACTGTTCTCGTAAATATCGTGGAATCCGCCTACAAAACGGTTTAACGCATTTTTCCCCACCTCTGAGAAATTGTAAAACGCTACCCTGTTTTTCAAACTGCCGCCCTCAATAAAGGCGTAAGAACCAATCAGCATGGTCCCGTCCGGTGACAAACTGATATCCAGCGGATAGCCAATATCTCCTCCCAAAACTCCTTTTATGAAAATCTTAATCTCCGTTCCGTCTTTCCGATAAAAATAAATGTAACTGGCACTTGCTGTCTGGTCCTCCAAAATTGCCGCTACCACACCTTTTGCAGAAACCGTCACCTTAATGATCGGCAGTACGGTAGTCGCCACGCCCTGACAACCATTTAAATCGCAGATATAAATATGATTGCCCTGCTGGTCTGCAATAGCGGCGTACTCTCCATTGACAGATACAATCGGTGTCTTCATCTCATAACTTTGAACCCAGACATCCTTTCCGTCGCCGCCTATGTAAGATGCTCCGTCTTTTGAGTACCGCAAAAGGTTGGTTCCAAACTTTTCGTATGCGGTAAAATTGCCTTCCCTCTCTAACTGCCGCTGCCATCCTTCCGTACAGCTTTCAAATTGATAATATTTCTGGTACCAGCGAAAACCTGCTCCAACACCTATAGCCACAACCAAAAGCAGTATGAGCGGTATCAGCCGGTGCCGCAGTATTTTTTTCCGAATCTTTTTTACAACCTCATGTCCTTTCTCCTCCTCGGGAGGGCGGGGATGGGGTTCTCCAGGTGTAATCACTCTGCTTCGAAGCTGCTTTTTCTTCAATTCGCGGCTCATGGAATTTATGTCATTCATCCGTAATTCTCCAAAACCAGTTTTTTCTCTTTGTAATGTCTGCTTGTCCACGTTACAGTATAGCACAGAATACTTTCCTACGGAAGAATCAAATTCTGGCCGGATATGATTTTATTTTCATCCTCCAGCCCATTTAATTCGCAGATTTTGCTCAACATGCTTCCGTTTCCATAAATTTTCAGACAAATTCCATATAAAGTCTCACCGTCCTGGACCGTATATACGTTCCCATCGGAAAGAGCCGGTTTTGCTCCACCATCCGCCGGGGTGTCAGACTGGGTTTCTGTATTCTGGCTGCCGGTTCCGTCTTCGCCTCCGGAAGCATCTGTGTCCCCTTCACCTGTTCCTGATTCTTTTAAATCATCTCCGGAGCTTGTCCCTGCCTCGTTCCCCTCTTGGCTTCCGCCTGCCTGTCCCACAGGATATGTAGGCGACATGGTTTCATGGGCTGCCGTTGGGCGTACATTTCCGGCTGCCTGTTCTATCCACATCTCCTCTCCCGAAGTCTCCTCTCCTTTGGCCATAACCTCACCCGGAAGCGCGGAGGTCAGCACCGCCTCCATGTTTTTCATTTTCTCATAATTGTTAAACAGGGTCACGCCCCCTGCCAAAACCACAACTGCCAAGGCGCTGCACAAGGTTCCCAGGGCCCGAATCGTCCCTCTCTGAGCCACTGCCTGGCTTTTATTGTCTTCCATTCTCTGACGGAAATCCCGAATCACCGAATCCCCTGACCCGGATTCCACCCTTCTGGCATCTTTTCGCAGGATCATGTAGTCCTGCATCATCTGATTGCGCTCATAGTAGATGCTGTAACCCTGAAGCTTGTAGAACCCGTCTTCAGACGTAATATAGACAGCTTCTTCCCCTTCCAGGCCGGAATTTAAATACATCAGCTGATTCTTTTTGGAAAAATATTGGCCATGCTGCTTCCAATAGTTTAAAGGGCTTAAGGTTGTCCCGGATTCGCCGCACAGAAACCATCCCATAATCTCCCTTTTGGGAAACATGTCCTCCATGGTCTTGTATGCCTTTTTCCAGGCGCTCTCCGATAGCACCACCTTATCGCTGCTTTCTGCTACGTCATCCATCTCCAGCGCGCCGTCCACAAACAGGTACGGTGTCCCGTCATGTTCCTCCGATGTGCCTAGCAGCACTCCTACCCGCAGTTCTTGTCCTCCTTTTGGATACAGCCGTCTTAAGTATGTGTTCACATAATCCTCCAGATACAGCCTCACTGTCTGGTCTCGTTCTCCAATCTGTCGTATGTTCTTTGGTAGTTTCGGAAAAGGATTATATAATTCTCCCATAGGCTCACCCCACTATTGATTTTATGGCACAATTCCAACAATATGCTAATGCCAATCATATCATGGAGTTTCTGCAAAATCTGTCAAACCGATGCCATGGATTCCCATAATTTTTCGACAAGACAAATGCTGTCACTGATGCATTCCGCCATCCGCATCACTGTGCTCAGACGGATACTCTGAAGCATCACAGGGTCATACCCTCCGCAGCCGCTGACAATTCCCGTAATAAACAGATCCCCTACTGCCTGCAGTTCCTTGCTGACGCCCAGACCAGGCTTTAGGGCCCCTCTTCCCAGAGTGATACAACCCACATGGCTGCTCATTCCCACCGACGCATCCACGGCGATAATCAGGTAATCCGAACACTCCTGTTCCAGAAGAAACACCGTATCCTCCAGATTCATGGCATGAACCGGCCTGTTAAGGGTTCCCACTACATGGATATGTTTTAATCCCTTCTGCCTTAGCTGGTAGCCGATCAGAGGCCCCAGGCTGTCACCGGTAGAGCGGTCTGTCCCGATACACAGAACCAGCACCTTATTTTTTCTTCCCTTTTTAAACTCCTCCTTCATCATCATATACAGTCTTGCCGCCAATTCTGCCGCCTGAAATTCCCTTGATGTATCATAATAATAAATCTCCCTGCCATTGGAGGGAGATTTTCTTCTTCGAATATCCATTCTTTCTCACCTGTTCCAAATTCTTACTGCTATTATAGACCAGGTTTTCTTGATTTATGCGTTTTTCCTGTACTGTTCCATGGCTTCGCTTAAATTAGTGGCAGTGCCTCTCTCCATGATATCAGCCAAAGCATCCAGCTTCTCCGGCTGAAGAAACTCTCTGGACAGATAGGAACCATAACAGTCCGTTATATAGAGGTTTCTGGACTTAATGGTCTCCCGAAGCCCGCGAAGCTTCTCTTCCCTCTCTTCACACTGGTTCTGCATGCCGGCCAATTTCGTCTTGCCAGCCTCCACGATCTCATCTGCAATAATATTCTTGGTCACGGTCTCGAATGCATTGAGAGCGTCTTTTTTCTTTGCCGCTGTCTCCGAAAGATTCTGCTCTATCCTTGCAATCTCATCATCAAATTTCTGCAGATCATAGATTGCCTCATTTTTATCCCTCCTAATGGAACGGGTGATAGCGCGGATCTTCTTCTGATTGCCGTGAAGCTGATTGCGCAGCTTTCTTCCCTCCCTCAAAAACACACCGTACCGCTCCCTGGTGCGGTTCCCGATAAATACATAAGTTCCGCCGAAGACCAGAATACAGGCGAAATAAATCCCAACTAGAAACAGCACTGTCTTTTGAGGAATCAGATGGTAGATCCCATAAGGAATCAGTAAAAAGCATAGTATAATCACTGACAGCAGTTTTAAAAATTCCCGGATCTGTTTGGGAAAATAGAGTGCATAATACAGATTTGTATTGCAGTACCTGGGGACATGATTCTGCTGAAATATGGTTTTGATTTGCAGGCGGATCCGCCGGTTGTCATCTCTTAAATCCATGGTCTCCTCTGTGATCCGTTCTTTCACTCCCTGGCTCTTGGCTTTCTCTCTCTTACTTCTGGCCTTTTTTAACTGCTCCTGGCCTTTGCTCAATTCCTTGTCATAGCTGGCTGTGATTTCCCCCAGACGTTTTTTGGTGGCCTGGTTTATCTTATCTTCCTGCATCCTTTTCTCTGTCTCCAATAATTTCTGGTCCTGCTTCAGCTGCTTTGCCAGTCGTTCCTCCTGACGCTCAAACTCCGCCAATTCTATCACAGCTGATTTGGCTTCTCTCAAAAATGCTCCGTAGTCTGTGATGACCTTCATCATCTGTCCTCCTTAGCCTAACACAGTATACGGATATTATAACTCGTGATCTTTTTCTTTACAAGAAACGGAGAAGATTTTTCACACAGATCAATCAGATACTTGTAAATCTTTACTTTCTCTTTTTCATCTGTTACACTAATGTCATAATGAAAGTTCATGAAATCCGATAGGAGGGCTTATGCCATGTTCCGCATGTGGGGAAAATTGATGAAAAATAACCGGCTCCTGAGAGATACTACCATCTGTATCAGCGATTACACTCTGACCAGGACGCAGATGGTTTTTCAGGCACTGGATGATATCTGCTATGAATTTGATCTGGGGAAGCCTATCTGGCTGGATGCCAATATCCATGAGTTTCAGATCCATGCGAAAACCCGGTTTAAGCAAGACCATTTTATCGAACATATCGAGTTTGATTTCCTGGAAATTCAGATCATAGAAGAATAGCTTTATAAAAATTTCCTATAAAAAGACGCCGCATCTAGTACTGCCTTGCATTAATCTCGAAGTAAATAGTGCTTGATATTCGTGTCATCTGTGCGTCTGCGAAGCGACGGCGTAGCGGTGCCTACGTCTAGCTTCGCAGACGTGCAGAGGGCGCGGATAGCGAGTGCTATTTACTCGAGAATTAGTGCAAGGCAGTACTAGGCTTCATCCTGGCTCAGACACGGCGTCTCCCTTATTCTCTTAAGAACTCCAATACGATTTTTATATCAAACCAAATACTGCTTTAAAATTTCATCTACCAATTCCAGTTCATCCGATGACAGCTCCTTAATCCAGTCTCCATCTCCCTGATTCTTTTCACGGCTGGCGGCAATCTGCTCTAAACTGCGCTTTAAATAATCCATTTGGGTCTCAGGTTCCTCTTTCTGGTTTCTCTTGGCCAGACGGCCTGACTTTTTGGAAGACTGCTCTGCCGTTTCCTCTCTCTCTTCCAATTCCACAATGGTTCCCTTCTGGGCATTGTCCGCTTTGGAACGCTCCGATTTCACCCGTTCCGTCTTGGAACGTTCCCCCCTGGCACGGTCTCTCGCCGAGATATTCCTGATTCCCTCTCCGTTAAGCTTGTCCTGCTCTTCATTATCCGTAATGGTTAAATCACGGATATTTAATTCACGGATGCCTCCGCTTCTTCCTCCCTCACGAATCCCATTCTCACGTAATCCTCCTCTGGCGCTCTCACGCATATTGCCTTCCATAGCGGAGGCTGTCTCTCTGGACAAACGGTGAAACAGTGAATTTTCCAGGTAATCCTGCAGGGCATTGAGAAGCTGCAGCTTCCTTTCCGTAAGATTGACTCCACAATCTACAAACAGAGTAAACAGCCCTGCTAAAATTCCTACGGTTCCGTATAATACGATGTAGTAATTATCACAGCGGTACCAATAGGAGAGAAAAGCGGCCGCACCTCCTGCCAGAAAACACAGAACCGTAAACTGATTGGAAAGATTCCCCCATCCATTCAGAGTCAGCCCGAAAAAGCGGTAATTCATCAACTGCTTCTCCAGGTATGCTTCCGTGTTTTGAATCCCTTGGTTGAGACGGTACGCATTCTCTGCTTTCTGTTTCAATTCCCGTAAATACCGGTTCTTCGTTAGTGTCATATTATCTGTTTCTCGGATTAATCTTTTGTAAAGGCTGCGCGCCATCACTCTGCTTAATAATCCCAGGACACAGATTGCGGCAAGCGCGTATAATGCTTTTCCTGTTTCTAAAATTTCCAACATCATAAAAGCTCCCCTTTCTTCTCCAGATGATTTCCAGATGCTCTTTATTATAGCTGTGGAAAATCATTTTGGGAAGATAAGAGAGCCTAGAATCGTTCGTCAAATTCTCCTATAAATCGATTCTTAAAACCTTCTATTTCATTATGAGCTTCTTCATTACAGCTTCTCTACCATGGCGGTCACCAGCTTTACACTGTGCTCAATGGCCTTTGCCTCAAACTCCGCATAGTCCATCTCCGCACTGTCGTCTGCCTTATCGGAAATTGCTCGAATGATCAGGAAAGGAATCTGGTTTAAATATGCCGTCTGGGCAATGGCAGCACCTTCCATCTCCGTACAGTATCCCTGAAAGGTCTCAAGCAGCCAGTTTTTCTTCTCTCTGTCCGATACAAACTGATCGCCGCTGACTACACGTCCTACATGAACACCAATCTCAGGAATCTCTTGTTTACAGCACTCCTCAGCTATCCGGATCATGTTCTCATCGCCTTCAAATACGGACACATCCATCTGGGGAATCTGTCCTACCTGGTAACCGAAGCCAGTGGCGTCCATATCATGTTGAAGCGTATCCTTAGACAATACAATGTCTCCGATATTGATCTGATTTCTCAGGGAACCTGCAATCCCTGTATTTATGATTCCGGTTACATGGTACCTGTCCACTAAAATCTGGCTGCAGACCGCCGCATTGACTTTCCCGATCCCTGAACGGACTACTACAACATCGTTTCCTTTCAGCTTTCCCTCGTAAAAATCCATCTTGGCTGCGGTGTGAATCTTCACATTCTCCATCTGCGCCTTTAAATTTGCAACTTCCTCCGCCATGGCTCCGATAATTCCCAGCATAGTTTCCTCCCTCGCTTATGGTTAAATTTCTTGTTGGTCTTTCTGAATTATAGCATTTTAAAGAGAGGATTACAACTTCTATTCGTCAAACACAAAGGGCTTTACCTTCCGAACTACGTCCATGATAGTGCCGTCTCTTGCCTCAATAATGCCTACTACCTGATCGTCAAACGGAACCTTCTCCGGTTCTCCTACAATAGAATATGCAATGTCACGCAGCTCCTCAATGGTCTTAAAAGGAAGGTTTACATCCTTCATATGATCAATCAGATCCTGTCTTCTGGGGTTGATGGCGATTCCGTAATCGGTAATTACCACGTCAATGCTCTCTCCCGGTGTGGTCACTGTGGTCACCTCCGTACAGATTGCGGGAATTCTTCCCTGCAGCAGGGGAGCAATGACAATCGTACATTTGGCTCCGGCAGCCGTGTCCGGATGGCCTCCCTGGGCTCCGGTTATCACACCGTCGGACCCTACCACCACATTGCAGTTAAAGTTTACATCCACCTCCAGGGCTGCCAGGATGACGAAATCTAACTTATTTACCACAGCTCCCTTGTTGAAGGGGTCCGCATACTCTCCTGCGGAGATT
>CAYWRB010000015.1:0-18832 GCA_964460025.1 uncultured Hungatella sp. | reverse complement strand
GACAGAAAGCTATTTACTGTCTGACAAAGTAAACGGTTTCTCCGCTATAGAAATCTTTGAAAACCAGTGAAGAATTTCCCATAAACTGATAGCTGTTATAAGCATCTTCAAATAGACCATTTCCTTTGTATGCCGGCAGGCTGTCTTTTATAAAGTAATCAATTTCAACCCATGTAGTATCTCCGGATTTTTCAAAAACAGCTTTAATCTGCTGACCATTGTAAGTTCCTACATAAGTTCCCTCAATATTTGGTATATTAGTATCGACCTGTGAAGGTGTCTGGGTTTGGGCCGGTGTTTCTGTCTGTGCAGGAGCATTGGTCTGAGGCTGGGCTGGTGCCACGGAGTTTGCATACATTGCCTGAACAACACCATTTTCTACCCATGCGCCATTTTCATTGACATTGTATCCGTCAGGTGTGGTAGTGCTTGCAAGCATGTAACCTTCACCATTGAAGTAATAACGTTCCGCAATTCCATCTTTATTGCCATCTAACCACTGCCAGCTGTTAGCAGGCCAGGAGCCGTCATCATTCCGCCACCACCAACCGGTGGAATTGGATATCCATTGTCCGGCAAAGGCGGGAAGGGACAGAGATAGAGACATTGCGGTTGCACATACAATTGTTACGAATTTCCTTTTCATATGTTTTTTCTCCTTTTTGTAAATTTAGCAAACTCTATTATAGCACTGTGCAATTAATTACACAAGACTTTTTACACCTTATAAGAAACTAATTGTAAGTATATACTCTATATGGGGTGATACAATGGGGACGATACAAATAAAATTAGGTGAATTGTTGCGGGAAAAACAGTTAAGTAAAAATAAATTTGCACAACGGGCAGAGATGGAACGGACGCAGCTAAATCGCTATATCAATAATGATGTAGCCCTTTTAAGTGTCGACGTTTTGGCCAGAATGTGTGATGTTTTAGAGTGTAGGATAGAAGATATATTGGAATACAGAGAGAAATAAGGAGCCTAGATGGCTCCTTTTATTTTATGGATCGTATTTCCAGGTATTATGAAGATTGTGCCAGATATACTACTAATTTTAAATTAGTACTTGACATTACCAAGTAGTAGGTATAATATACAACTAAGAGAAAGGAAACTATCATATGAACGCACAATTTAAAAAAGGGGTTTTGGAGTTAATTGTGTTGGAATCTGTCCGACAGAGGGATATGTATGGATACGAATTAGTAGAGGAGGTTTCCAAGGTAGTAGATGTCAATGAGGGAACCATTTATCCTCTTTTAAAACGTTTGACCAATGAACATTATTTTGAGACGTATCTTCGGGAATCTACGGAGGGACCGCCCAGAAAATATTATCACTTGACAGCGGCAGGGGTATTGTATCGGGATGAACTGGAAAAAGAGTGGAAAGAGCTGTCTGAAAAGGTTGGACAGTTTTTGGTGATGTGTAAAGGCAAAAGCGGATAGTGGCAGCCGGCAGCAGTAGAAAGGGGAAGGCTATCTGCAGTGAGACAGAAAGGTAGGAGAGGAATATGGATAAAAAAACATTCCTGTTGAAGCTTCGGCATGATCTTTCCGTGCTGGAGGAAGAAGAATTGCAGGATATCATCAGCGAATATGAGCAGCATATTGATATGAAAGTGGAAAATGGTTTGACACAGGAGGAGGCCATTGCCGATTTTGGCAGCATGACAGAATTGACTGCCGAGATTCTGGAAGCATATCATGTGAGGGCAGATTATGCCGAGTCCTCCTCCGGCAAGCGGGGGAAGGGAGAACGGGAATATGATTCCCAAGAAGAAAGCAGACCGGCAGAGATGGCCGGGAAGTGGAAGGAAGAGATAAAAAGGCTGGTCAATACCGCAGGTACAGGGATTTCTGCGGTGGGTACGTCCGTAAAACGCGGAGTCATATGGGGAAAAAGACAGATAAGCCGTCCGTTTTTGTGGATTTGGGGCATGTGGAGGAACAGGGAGAAATCAGAAGGACGGGGAGAACGAGAGAGCAGATTTAGACGAAGTCAAAAGAAAAAAAGGAATACGAGGGGATATTTCATGGAGAGAAAAGAACATGGCGGGAACCGGCAAGGAATATTTTCAATCATTGGAGGGGGAATCAACAGGATATTTCAAGGGTGTGTCGATGTCGCCCTATGGTGTATTCGCCTGGGATGGAATATATGCTGTGTAGGCGCATCGCTGTTGGTGGGGTTTTTTGGACTGTTTTGTCTGTATGGATTGGGAGTTTTGCTTGTTCTGCTGCTGCAGGGGTATCCGCTGCTGGGAGTGACTCTGGGATGTCTGGGCCTGGTGCTGTGTATGTTTTCTCTGGCCTGTTTTGGATTTACTCTGCGATGGGTTCCGAAAAAACAGGTTGTCAGAGACAGGCGCCCGGAGGAGAACGTAAGTCTGCAAAGAACAGACAGGGAAGAAGAGGAAAAAGAGGAAGAAGAACTGTCCGAAAGAGGATTATTAATCGTAGAGACGGAGGGTGAACAGCATGCGTAATATACAAAAGGTATTTATCGGAATTTTTTTATCGGGAGTGTTGCTGGGCGGAATTGGAACGGGAATTGCTTTGGGAGAGTTTTCTTCTTTGAGTTATGGAGGGAAAAAGATCATAGGGGAAGAAAATTTTGTGACAAAGGAGATGGATTTTGAGCTGCCTGAGGACGGGAAAACGGTTATTTTGGCGTATCAAGGCTATCGGGAGAACTGGAAGGGCAGTTTAGTGGAGGACCCGTCGGTGCCGGCAGGCGTCATCCGATTCCAGGTTACATACAATGAAAACGTGATAGATCCACAGATTTATTTCCATGAATATGAACAGGAAGAGATAAGCCGGGAGGAAGGCGTACAAGAAACAGATGAGGCTTTGGAAGAGACATCAGGAGAACTGTTTTTGACAACGGACTATATTGGTGATGATTTCCAGATCTTTATGGAGAATAAAGACAAGATTTTAGCGGATTTGAAGCAGAAAACCTTATCCAGCTATCAGGTGGTTTATATAAAAGAAGTTACGGTCAGAGTGAATCCTGAGACAAAAAAATATGTACACGACAACTTGTCCCGGTATTGACCAGCCTATGGCGCAGCATCCGCGCAGTATCCACAGCCTGCGGGATGCTGCAGTGGCCGTACGTCTTTAGAAAAACAAATGCTCAATCAAAATCTTAAGTCCCATCAAGATCAGAATCAATCCTCCGGCCAATTCTGCCTTGGACTTGTATTTCATTCCGAAGATCGTCCCCATTTTCACACCTGCGATAGACAAGGTAAAGGTAATGATCCCAATAAAGCAGACGGCAGAGACGATCTGTACCTTCAGAAAGGCGAAGGTGACGCCGACGGCCAGGGCATCGATACTTGTGGCGACAGCCAGAACTACCATATCAAGAAAAGCGACAGAAGGATCAAGGCATTCTTCTTCTTTTTCAAAAGACTCTTTTACCATGTTGCCGCCGATGATGACCAACAGGATAAAAGCGATCCAATGGTCATACGCAGTGATGGCACTCTGAAAACGGGAACCCAGCAGATATCCGAGAAAAGGCATGAAAGCCTGGAAACCGCCGAAATACAGGCCTATTATTACAGCATTTTTCACATCCATTTTCTGCATAGACAAACCTTTGCAGATAGAGACCGCAAAGGCATCCATGGACAGACCAACGGCAATTAGAAATAATTCTGCCAATGACATATAGAATTCCCCCTGAATCGTTTTCTACCTATTCTAGGTGCTGTAGGAAAAAAAGTCAAGTATTATCATAAATTTGGTCTTGCAAAGAAAAAGAGATTGTGCTATTATAAACCATATTTTTTTATTTTCAAAGGCTATGAAGGAGACTCTTGACAGGGAACTTGACAGGAAGAGGGCGTCACCGACTGAGAGCGCCGTCATGAGGGAAATGACGAAGGGAACACTCCGGAGCCGATATGCTGAACAGGGCTTATTGTCAGTAGGCATATCCGTCCGGCACACGTTACGTGCAGAGAGAGGAGATAGTTTCTTTTTATCTCAATGCGGGTGGTACCGCGGGAATATAATCTATGACAGAGATCCCGTCCCGGAATACGCAACAGTATTCCGGGACTTTTTATATGCACACGGGATTGTAAAAACCCATGATAGGAGGACACGGTATGGAATTTATGGATGGAGTAAGAAAAAAGGATCTGGCTGAGGTTCAGGACATTTTGGACGGAAATTACACCGGGAAAATGGTAAAGCTTCGAGGGGCAGTGCATACCATCCGTGACATGGGTGAGGTGGCATTTGTCATTCTGAGAAAGGCTCAGGGGCTGATCCAGTGTGTCTATGAGGAGGAAAGCTGTTCCTTTCCGCTGAAGGATCTAAAGGAAGAGTCGGCAGTGGAGATAACAGGTGTGGCGGCCTTGGAGGAAAGAGCGCCTTTAGGCTTTGAAATCCGTATAAGAGAGATTAACGTGTTATCCCAGCCGGCGCAGATTCTGCCCATTGCGGTGAACAAGTATAAGATGAACGCATCATTGGAAGCGAAACTGGCGGTGCGCCCTATTTCTCTGAGAAATGTTCGGGAACGGGCCAAGTTTAAGATCCAGGAGGGAATTGTAAGAAGCTTCCGGGATTTCCTTACCGGCCAGGGATTTACGGAGATTCACACACCCAAGATTGTAGCCCGGGGAGCGGAAGGTGGATCCAATGTCTTTAAGCTGGATTATTTTAACAAAAAGGCGGAGCTGGGACAGAGCCCTCAGTTTTACAAGCAGACCATGGTGGGAATTTACGACAGAGTCTTTGAGACGGCTCCCGTGTTCCGCGCGGAAAAGCATAACACAACCAGACATTTGAATGAATACATCAGTCTGGATTTTGAGATGGGCTATATTGACGGATTTGAGGATGTCATGGCCATGGAGACAGGATTTTTGCAGTATACCATGAGTTTTCTGGACAGGGAATATAAAAAGGAGCTGGATATGCTGGAAGTAACATTACCCAGGGTTGACAAGATTCCGGCAGTCCGATTTGATAAGGCCAAGGAGCTGGTAGCGGAAAAATATGACAGGAAGATCAGGAATCCCTATGATCTGGAACCGGAAGAGGAGATTCTGATCGGGCGGTATTTTAAAGAAGAGTATGACAGCGACTTTGTGTTTGTAACCCATTATCCTACGAAGAAGCGTCCCTTTTATGCCATGGATGATCCGGAGGATTCCAGGTTTACCTTAAGCTTCGATCTGCTGTTTCGTGGATTGGAGGTAACCACGGGAGGACAGAGGATCCATGATTACCATGAGATTTTGAAGAAGATGGAACGGCGGGGGATGGATCCGGGGGACATTGAATCCTATCTCATGATCTTCAAGTATGGGATGCCGCCTCACGGAGGTTTGGGAATCGGCCTGGAGCGGCTGACAATGCGGCTTTTGAATGAACAGAACGTGAGGGAGGCCAGCTTGTTCCCAAGGGATGTAACCAGGCTTGAGCCGTAATGTGCAGGTTTTGAGCCTTGAGAATAAATAACCGAAGGAGGGAATCGGAAATGGCAAATATAATCAGTGATGAAACCATTGAATATGTAGGGATTCTTGCAAAGCTGGAGCTTTCCCAGGAGGAGAAGGAGGAAGCGAAAGAGGATATGGGCCGGATGCTGGACTATATTGATATGCTGAACCAGCTGGATACCAGCGGGGTAGAGCCTATGTCTCATGTATTTGCTGTCAACAACGTATTCCGGGAGGACGTGGTGACCAATGGAGATGACAAAGAGAATATGCTGAAAAATGCCCCGGAGTGCAAAGACGGATCTTATAAGGTTCCAAAGACCGTGGAGTAGGCTATGTACTCCATCTCACGAAATCAGGCACAAAGAGATTGGGAAAGTACATGGCACAGGAAAGGAGGAGACGGATTATGAGCTTATTGGAATTAACTGCCGTGGAACTTGGCAGAAAGATTAAGGCCGGTGAGGTTACGGCTGTGGAGGCGACGAAGGCATCCCTGGAACAGATAAAAAAGCAGGAGGATATCATTCACGCTTATGTGACCGTTGATGAGGACGGTGCTTTGAGACAGGCGCAGAAGGTTCAGCAGAGCATTGAGGACGGAAGCTTGACAGGACCATTGGCAGGCGTGCCGGTTGCCATAAAGGATAATATGTGTACAAAAGGCCTTTTGACTACATGCAGTTCAAAGATTCTCTATAATTTTGTCCCCAGTTATACGGCGGAGGCTGTGGAAAATCTGGAGAAGGCCGGGGCGGTGATTCTGGGAAAGACCAATATGGATGAGTTTGCCATGGGAAGCACCACAGAGACCTCGGCCTACGGAGTCACCAGGAATCCGTGGAATCCGGAACATGTGCCGGGCGGCTCCTCCGGCGGTTCCTGTGCGGCGGTAGCTGCCGGCGAATGCTTTTATGCTTTGGGTTCGGATACCGGAGGCTCCATCCGTCAGCCCAGCTCTTTCTGTGGCGTCACAGGGATTAAACCTACTTATGGGACCGTGTCCCGGTATGGATTGATTGCCTACGGTTCCTCCCTGGACCAGATCGGACCGATTGCAAAGGATGTGGCGGACTGTGCTGCGATTCTGGAGGCTATTGCTTCCTATGATAAGAAGGACAGCACCTCCATGCCCAGAAAAGACTGTGATTTTACATCGGCTCTGGAAGATGATGTGAAAGGGATGCGCATAGGGATTCCCAAAGACTATCTGGGGGAAGGACTTGACCAGGAAGTGAAGGAAGCTGTTCTTAAGGCGGCAAAGGTTCTGGAGGACAAAGGCGCTCAGGTGGAAACCTTTGATTTAAGCCTGGTGGAATATGCAATCCCGGCTTATTATGTCATTGCCTCTGCGGAGGCCAGCTCCAACTTGTCCCGTTTTGACGGCGTAAAATATGGATTTCGTGCCAAAGAATATGAAGGGCTTCACAGCATGTATAAAAGAAGTCGCTCCCAGGGATTCGGGCCGGAGGTAAAACGGCGGATTATGCTGGGATCCTTTGTATTAAGTTCCGGTTATTATGATGCATATTATTTGAAGGCCCTGAGGACGAAAGCGCTGATCAAGAAGGCATTTGACAAGGCATTTGAGAAATATGACGTGATTCTGGGGCCGGCAGCCCCGTCTACGGCTCCTAAGCTGGGAGAATCCTTAAGTGATCCTCTGAAAATGTATCTGGGAGATATTTATACCATATCTGTCAACCTGGCCGGCCTTCCCGGTATGACGGTTCCCTGCGGCAAGGATTCCAGGGGACTTCCCATCGGCCTTCAGCTGATCGGAGACTGCTTCCAAGAGAAGAAGATCATCCGGGCCGGGTATGCATTTGAGAGAAGCCGCAGCTACGAAGGGCCGGATATGAGCCTGACGGACAAGATCAGACAGAGAGCAGGTGCCGGAAGCAGCGTCGAAGCGGTAATGAGAAATCAGGAGGAGGGAAGATAGATGAGCAGAGAATATGAGACTGTGATCGGGCTGGAGGTTCATGTAGAACTGGCTACCAAAACGAAAATATTCTGCGGCTGTTCCACGGAATTTGGAGGAGCGCCCAATTCTCACACCTGTCCCGTGTGTACGGGGATGCCGGGGTCCCTTCCTGTTTTGAATAAGCAGGTGGTGGAATATGCCTTGGCAGTAGGTTTGGCTACCAACTGCGGCATCAATCAGTATTGCAAATTTGACCGGAAAAACTATTTTTATCCGGATAATCCCCAGAACTACCAGATTTCCCAGCTGTATCTGCCTATCTGCCATGACGGCTGGGTGGAGATCGAGACTTCGGCAGGAAAGAAAAAGATAGGGATCCATGAGATTCACATGGAGGAAGACGCGGGAAAGCTGATACACGATGAATGGGAGGACTGCACATTAATTGATTATAACCGGAGCGGTGTGCCTCTGATCGAGATTGTGTCCGAACCGGATATGAGAAATGCGGACGAAGTCATCGCATATTTGGAAAAGCTGCGTCTGATTATCCAGTATCTGGGGGCCTCGGACTGTAAGCTTCAGGAGGGCTCCATGAGAGCGGATGTGAACCTGTCTGTCCGGGAAGTTGGTGCCAGGGAGATGGGAACCAGAACCGAGATGAAAAATATAAACTCTTTTAAGGCCATTGCCAGAGCCATTGAGGGGGAGAAAAAAAGGCAGATCGAGCTTTTGGAGGAAGGAAAAAAGGTCATTCAGGAAACCAGAAGATGGGATGACAATAAGGAAAGCTCTCACGCCATGCGGTCCAAGGAGGACGCGCAGGATTACCGGTATTTTCCGGATCCGGATTTGACTCCGGTGGTCATAAGCGATCAGTGGATGAAAGAAGTCCGCGACCGTCAGCCGGAGTTCAGGACGGCGAAGATAGCCCGCTATCAGAAAGAGTTCCGGATCCCACAGTATGATGCGGAGATTTTAACGGAAAACAAACACATGGCCGATATTTTTGAGGCTACGGTAGAACTGTGCGGGAAGCCTAAGGAGGTGTCCAACTGGCTGATGGTAGAGGCTATGCGGCTTTTGAAAGAGCACGAGAAGGAGCCGGAGGACCTGGCATTCTCACCGGAGCATCTGGCAAAATTGATCCGGATGGTGGACAGCGGAGTCATCAACCGCACGGTAGCCAAAACCGTATTTGAAGAAATCTTTGCCCGGGATGTGGACCCGGACACTTATGTGGAGGAAAAAGGGCTTAAGGTTGTCAATAACGAGGAGGCTTTGAGAAAGGCCGTTGAACAGGTGATAGCCGCCAATCCCCAGTCAGTGGAGGATTATCACGGCGGGAAGCAGAAAGCTATGGGATTTTTAGTGGGTCAGACCATGCGTGCCATGAAGGGAAAGGCGGATCCGGGGATGGTAAACCGTATCGTGAAAGAACAGTTGGAACAGTGATGCAGCAACACATAAAAAGCCGGGAAGTCATAGGAAACTTCCCGGCTTTTTGTTGTGCGGTCCATGAAATGATTATTGTTTGGCCAGGAAAACTTCCACTTCCTGGGCTCCGTGGGCTACGGCCTCTTCATGGGAGGCGTAGTAGATGTCAATTCGATTTCCAAGGACACTGCTTCCTTTATCTTCCACGGTATAGACAACGTCGTTGATGATAACTTTTGTCCCTAAAGGAAGAAGATCTAAGTCGGCGGATATGGTATGATCCGCTTGAGGAACGGTTCCGCTGAAGGTAAGACTCTCACTCTCACCGGCACAGCACAATTCACAGGTGCAGTATCCGCTGGTAGTGAAAAGACCCAGAGACTCTCCCTTTTCGGCCACCTCTTTTACAGGAGCAGGAGCCCCAGGACCCCCAGGACCTGCCTGTCCGCCCGATGGAGTACCGGGACCCGTCTGTCCGCCCCATGGTGCACCAGGACCTGCTGTCAGATTACCGGATCCAGGCACCTGAGGGCCTACCGGTTCTACAATGGCAATCTTCTTATAGGAAATCGTTTCTGCCAGCTGAGTCTTGCCTAAGTCTGAAACGGCATAGGCAGTAATGGAAAAATCATTGCCTTCCAGCCCATTCCAGTCAACAGGGCAGGTGAAACCGTGATATCCGTCTCCGATGGAAGTCTGCAGATCCTCACGATAGAAGTCAGCTTTTGTTGTCAATGTTACAATCTCTTTTTCAGAGCCGGCCGGGTAAATATGTAATTCCACATTCAAAATATGGTTATAATCTTCCGTATCCCAAACCCATCCGACAATAGAATTTTGGTCTGCATTCTCCAGCTGCCCGGAAATAGTCTCAGCCGAAGCAGGAAAAGCGAACGCAGTTCCCAGGAACGACGCGGCGGCAATTGCCAGAAGCTTTTTTGAAATAAACATACAGTACCTCACAAATATTTTGTCCAGAAGTTCACCTTCTAGTTACAATTATATTACAAAACTGTTAAATGTCAAGAACATTTCATTTTACTGCTGGTTTTCCAAGGATTTTTAAACTTTTTATGGAAATAATCCCCAAAATTTGGTATGATTAATACACAAATTTAGAATATTTGTGCATAAAGGGCAGATAAGCGGCTCGATGCACAGATAGGAAGGAGAGGGTATACGATGTCTCAATGTTTGAAATTGGCTTTAGGGGAGTTAAAGTATCTCAGAGAGATGAATCCAATGCTGATGTCCTACAACGTTGAATTTGCGGAGGTGACAGGGGGCACCTTCTGGAAGGCCTACACGCCGGGACAGATTGCAGGAACAGAGGAATTCTATGTGGAGCCCAGCTCGGAAGGGATTGCGGCCATGTACAAGGATCTGATGCAGGTTTATCCGCCCATTGATCTGTACAACGAAAAACTGCGCAGTCTGGCCAGAGAGTTAGGGCCGGTATGGGTCCGGGTTTCAGGAACATGGGCTACCAAGACCTATTATGATTTTGACGGAACTACAGGCGGACAGGTTCCTGACGGGTATTTAAACGTATTGACAAAGGAACAATGGATCGGAGTTCTTGACTTTGTCAAGGCAATCGGAGCAAAACTGATTGTGTCTGTGGCTAACTGTCCGGGCCTTCACTCGGCAGAAGAACCGTGGCATCCGGCAGAGGCGGAGAAATTGTTCTCTCTCAGCAAGGAATACGGTGTGCCCATCAATGCTGCGGAATTTGCCAATGAACCCAACATGATGGAAGATACCGGATTCCCCAAAGGCTATACACCGGCTCATTACCGCCGGGATCAGGATCTTTTCTTCGCATGGCTGAGGGCGAATTATCCGGATTGCATCTGTGTGGGCCCAAGCACCACCGGCGGCGACAACATTTCCTTTGGAAAAGGCAATTCTGACGGAAAAGGCGGCGGCATCGAGCAGATAGCAGCACAGACCTGTGACTGTGCCGATCTGCTGGAAGGGACGAAGGAGCCTTTGGACGTATTCAGTTATCACTACTACAACGGAGTCTCCGATCGTCTTGCCTCGGTGATGCCAAGTGCCCATTGGCAGCCGTCTGAGGCCAATGGAGAGGAATACCTGGACACGGCCCTGAGATTTGCCCGCACCTATGTGCCCCTTCGTGATAAATATTGTCCGGGAGGAGAGATGTGGGTAACGGAATCAGGGGATGCCGGCGGCGGCGGCGACACATGGGCTTCCACCTACCTGGATGTATTTCGTACTTTGAACGAGCTGGGAGGTTTTGCCACTCTTACCAATGGCGTGATCTTCCACAATACGTTGGCTTCCTCAGACTATGGTTTCCTTGCCCGCCAGGTATTTGACCCCAGACCCAATTATTTCGCAGTTCTTCTGTGGAATCGTCTGATGGGAACTACGGTCTATGATTCAGGAGAGCCGGTTCGCCAGGGCGCCCATGTGTACGTACATTCCCGTAAGGATGGGAAAGAGGGATTGGTTTATCTGATTATCAACAACTCTTTGACAGACACCACCACGGTGGAGCTGCCAAAGGACGCTGAGCGCTATACGCTGGCCGGAGAGAACGGCAATGTGCGCGCAACGGTTATGACCTTGAACGGCAATCCGCTGGTTCTGGGAGAGAACAATGCTCTGCCGGAATTAAAACCTGAGCAGCAGGCAGCCGGAACCGTGGAGCTGGCACCGGGCACATGTACGTTTTTGGTACTGTAATTTGTGGAGCGCTCTCGGAAAATCAGCCACAAAGATGGGTGCAAGGGAGTTTCCGAGAGTGCTCATGTGAAGAAAAGGGGGAAAGCAGATGGAAAATACTTATACCAAGATACACACGATGGGAACAGAGACGGCTCTTAAGGTGACGCCGGGACATTTCGCCACCAATCATTCTCATACCAACTATTATGTGGATATGACAACCTTAAAGGCAAGAACCAGTGAAGCTCAGGGGATAGCCAGGGCCTTGTCCGGGCTGTATCTGTATGATACGGTAATCGACACCATTATCTGTCTGGAAGGTACGGAGGTGATCGGTGCGTTTCTGGCGGAGGAACTGGCCAGAAATGGCTTTCTCTCTATGAACAGGCACAAGACCATCTATGTGGTAAGTCCGGAATATAACAGCAACAGCCAGATTATTTTCAGGGACAATCTTGTTCCCATGATTCGTGATAAACATGTGATCGTGCTGACAGCTTCGGTTACGACCGGCCTGGCAGTGAACAAAGCTCTGGAGAGCATCCAGTATTACGGAGGCATCATGCAGGGAGTCTCGGCAGTGTTCAGTGCGGTGGATGCAGTGAACGGCATGAAGATTCAGGCAGTATTCGGGAAGAAGGATCTTCCGGATTATGAGTTTTATGATTATCGGGACTGTCCGCTGTGTAAAAGAGGAGAGAAGCTGAGGGCACTGGTCAATGCCTTCGGGTATTCCAAGCTGTGACACCATGACAGTCAGCCGGGAGGGCAGGACTCCGGCTGGCTGCGGACACGTTCGGTCACCTGCCGTAAAAATGATTCCGGTCCTATGACCTTGATGACCGGTCCAAAGGAGAGCACCTGGATTAAAAGCTCGGTTTCCCAGCGCTTATCATAGTAGATGGAGCAGCGGTACCGGCCGGATTCCAGGCGCTCTGCTTTTTTCTGGTAACAGGAAAAATGAAGCATAGCCCGTTCCAGGGCATTGCGCTGGTCTGTGATTTCCAATACCAATGGTTCCCTGCTGAGAGCCTTGTCTAAAAAGGAGTCTATGGAAATTTCTTCGGACGAGATCTGTCCGGTCTCTTCTATTTTAAGGATTTTTCCCACATTCAGCACGTCCATCCTGGGAGAGCCGTTTTTTCGTTTCCCCACACAGAGCAGGCGGAATTTGCCTTCCTTTTCCCCGTATTCCAGACGGCAGGGAAGCCAGGTACTCCTAAGAATTCGTTTCTGGCCGGTGAGGTAAGAGATGGTGAGAAATTCCCTGCGTTTTATGGCATTTAAAAGTGACTGAAAGTGGGCGTGGTAACCGGAGGAGGTAAAAGGATCATGGTCTGCGTATTGGTCGAAGTAATAAAAATCCTTAAGCTGAAAGAGGGCAGGGACATGGCGGAGTCCATGATCGAAAAGAGACAGCTGCCGTTCCGTCAAAAAAAGGCGGATTCTGGGGTCCGAAATCAAAGCCTTCAGCCAGGACTGCTGCAGGGCGGTCAGGGGCACAGGAAGAGAACCGTCCCGGCAGACAAGCTTGGAGGCATTTGTTTTTTCAAGAAAGGGCCAATTTCCATGGATCAGGTTTGGAATGATGGAAAGGCTGCTTTCCTGATAACCATAGGTTTCCGTGATGTCTTTTATCTGCTTTTCTGTCAGACAGGTGCGGGAGGCTTGAGACAAAATCTGGCGGACCACCTGGTAGTAGCAGCTGTACAGTTCACTAAACAGTGTGAAGTCTTTTTTTATGGTCATATTTATTAAGAATCTTCCTTTCTTATGTACATCTCTTTCATGAGGCGAATGTCATCCCAGAAACGCTGTTCCACCTTTGGGTTGGAGCAGGTGAAGGAGACGATCCGTCCGGTAAATGATCTGACCCAGGGAAGGATCTCCATCCCGTCCCAGCAGGTGCGGGTGTACTCATACAGCCCTGGTTCCAATCTTTTTAAGGCGCCCTGGCGCCCTTCCCGTTGCAGACGGTTTAAAATAAATTCCTCTGATTTTTCGTCCAGCCGGATACACATGCGGATCGTCTCCGGCTGTCTGCTGCTGCCAAAGGAGACGCCCCAGACAGGCGGAAGGTTCAGAGACAGCTCCTTCTCGTAGGAGTCGTATTCGGGTATGGTCTCTTTAAGAACCACATCCTGGATATGATCCAGCCGGACAGAGGTCAGTCTCCGGTTGGACGGACAATGGATGCAGACATAACGCCGCCCGGTTCGGGTACTGACAAAAATTTTTAAGGGGATTGCTGGGATTGTCTTTATCCGGCCGTTTTTAGAGCTTTTGACAGTCAGGGTCAAAAGCCGGTGCTCCTCCATAGCCTGAATGAGAGGCAGCAGGATTTCATCTTCCAGCGTATGGATCAGGTAATCATTTCGAAAACGGAAATGTGTATTTTCCAGATTCCACAGATCCATGATGGTGCTTCCGATAAAGCCAAAAGGGGCTGTTCCCTGAAAAAAGCAGACGGCGTCAGAAAGTGACGGAAATAACTCAGGGATGTCATTTTTCAAATCTCCAGCCAGACCGAACAGGTACTGCCTCTTGTCTTTTTTCTTGATGAGAATCCCTTCCTTTTCATATTCCGACAGCTTTCTGCGGACGGCCTGTGAATCTTCCAGCACTCCGTATTGGGTCTGAAGCCGGTCCGTCAGCTCTTCCACACTGTAGAAATGTCTGTCGGACAGCAAGTCCAGAAGGAAGAAGTGAAGGGTGATGTCGCGGTCCGTAAAGGTTTTGGATTTCCAGGCCTGATAGAGGGGATTGACAGGCATTCGGCTGGAATCCATGGTGATGAAGACAGATTTTTTGTGGCCGCTTTGGTCGGAGCGTATGTACCTGCCAAACCAGCTTTCCAGCCGCCGCCGTTCATTGTCATAGGTGCGGGAACTTTTTTCCTGGTAATCATCTCTGTTTTTGAAACCATATATATAGAAATCCCAGACATAACTGCGGATCTTGTCAAAACGACGGATAAGTTCTTTGAATTCGGACATATTCCGGACCTTTCTTTCCATGATTTACTTATAGGAAGATTATAAAGGATTCTGCCGGAAGTTCGCAACTTTTTTGAAATGATTGGCAAACTTTTTTGTGGTAGGATAGAGCCACCGAAAGGAAACATGATTCTTTGCTTACAATCACAGCTTAGGAAGCTGGATGGTGCCGCTGCAGTGCAGTACGGTATGCCGCAGGGATCATAGGAAATGCCATTGATATTCGTGGGTTCGAATCCCATCGGTTCTTGAGTGAACCGTAGCTAAGTGGTTATAGCAATCAATACGACACCTGTCACGTGTCCCATGAAGAAAAGAGGAAGGAGAATATCAAGCCGGAAAACGGCAGCAGGAATCCTGCCTTGTGCCTCCAGGAGGAAGAGCGGCAGCCTGGCCCCATGGTTCGAAGGAACGGTGCCTGAAGCCTGATATCGGAAAGAACGGTGTCAGCAGCAGGTGCGAAAAACCTTGGGACAGCCGGACCATGGTTCACTCAACCACAATGGACGGCCCGCAGCTGATTTCTGCGATAGGCTCCCGAATCGTATGAAGCTGAGAAGTCATGAAAGAGCATTGTCGGAAAAAGGAATGGAGAAAGGTAGGGAAGAAATATGAAGTATGAGATCAATCAGAATCAGTGCGGGTTTTTGATGAAGCACGGACGTTTTATAAAGATGCTGTTTTGCGGGACGTATCATTACCTGCAGATGGCAGGCTATGATGTGTTTATAGAGGATATGGACGGAGCCGTAAAGTTTGCTAAGATTCCTGGGGAGATTCTGCTGGAAAACAAGGAATTTGCTGACAAGGTGCTGAAGGTGGATATCCCGGAGGGATTTATGGGAATCTTAAGGAAAAACGGCACGCCTCAGGCATGTCTGACAGAGACGGAGTATCTGTTCTGGAATCAGTGGAAGCAGTATGATGTGGTGCTGATGGATATGCGGCAGCCGGAGATGAACGGGGAAATAAGCAAGGCATATCTGTCCCTGATTCCCTTAAAGTGCTATAAAAAGATCGAGATTCAGTCGGGAGAGGTGGGGATCCTCTACTACAATAACCAGGTGGTAAAGGAACTGAATGCGGGAACCTATTACTACTGGCTGTATTCTAAGGATGTTCTGGGGCGGATTGTGGATCTGAAGACCCGATCACTGGAAATCACGGGGCAGGAGATTCTGACGGCGGACAGGATCGGCGTGAGGATTAATCTGACTTGTACATACCAGGTTGTGGAGCCCAGAAGGATGATCGAAACCATCCGGAATCTGGAGAATCAGATCTATGGGGGTGTACAGCTGATTATCCGGGAATATATTGGACGCTACCGTCTGGATGAGTTGCTGGAGCAGAAGGAGGAGATCTCCGGGTTTATTTTCCAGCGCCTCAAGGAGGTGGAGAAGGAGTACTGCGTCCAGTTCCGGAATGCCGGTATCAAGGATATTATCCTGCCAGGGGAAATCAGGGACATCATGAATACGGTGCTTGTGGCTGAGAGGAGGGCTCAGGCCAATGTGATTACACGGCGTGAAGAGGTGGCTTCCACCCGGTCCCTGCTGAATACGGCTAAGCTGATGGATGAGAATAAGACTCTTTACAAGCTGAAGGAGATGGAGTGCCTGGAGAGAATCTGCGCCCAGGTGGGCAATATCCAGGTGTCCGGGGGAGGAGCGCTGCTGGAGCAGCTGAAAATGTTGCTGCAGTAGCTGAAAATGCTGCTGCAGTAGGGAGGTTTGTGAACAGTAAAGTGGATAAAGTGACCAAAGAAATTATATGGAGGGGATTGTTGAGCCGGAAAAATGGTGATATAATGTAGGGGCTGAAAATATACTGCGTATGTATTCTCAGAATCTCACAAGATCATACACCTAATTCTTAACAGTTTCTAAGAGACTCCGGGAGTACAGGAGAAGAATGAAGGAGGAGTAAAAAAGTATGATGAGTGAACTTGAAAGTGCACGATTTGAACGGGTCGGAGGTTCTTATGTGCTGATGGTGCTGGGAGCGGCGATTGTACTTCCGCTTGTGCTGGCACTTATATTTTGTGTAAGCAAGGGAGCCGTAAGTTTATCGGTATTGCTGCCTTTGGCCCTGGTATTTGGGATTATGATATGGATTGTACTGATTATGATGATCGGATGGGGCAGTTTTTCGGCGCCGTTTTTAAAGAAGACCGGGAAAAAAGTGAAGGATCTTCCGTTTCGGTTCAACAGTTCTTTCCAGGGAAGAGCCGGAATTCTGTATATTGATGTGGCAAATGGCGTGATCGGCTTTATTTCCGCATACAATCCTTTTAAGATTCAGATATTTAACGCAGCCCGCCTGAGCAAGATGCAGACGTTGGCATCAGCGATGACAGGGGTTCGTTTTGTGTTCAGGATAGATGACAAGAAAGTATCCATGTATACCCTGCTTACCAACCGGGCTTACAGCATAAAAAGCGGTATCGGAGCGGAGGCAGTATCCAAGGCGGATACCTTTGTGGAACTTCTCAAGGCGGCGAAAAGCCAGGCAGAGAGGAATCAGTAAACCATGGATATTACATATTATCTGCCGGAGATTCTGTTCGGCGTCATGGCTTTGGCAGCCGCCATCTGGCTGGGCGGGGTTGTGATTGACCTTTTGCGCGGTAAAAGAGGGGAGTCCGGCTGTATTCACTGCAGAGGGACAGCGGTTAAGGAGCCCTACGGTCCATGCCTGTTTTTACTGCCCATACATTTTGGGGAGACCTATGAAGACTCGGAGAATTACCTCCTGCATCATATGAGACCGATCTGCGGCAAGGAGCAGATTCCCACCGGGATGAGAGCATGCTGGCTGGAAGTTTACCGATGTGAGAGGTGTGATAAACGGCAGGTGAAGATCACGGATTTTCTTGATGTCCGAGGAGAGGAAAATATCAAGGGAAGTTATGTATTTTCTTATGAGGCTTTCCGGCCATTGGTGGAGCAATGGCGGGAGATGTCTGTCACGAATCCTTCGGTGAAGACGGCAGAAAAGGGAATTCACGGGAAGGCGGACAGCCATATATCAAGAAGAGGACAATATTAAAAGAATATTTTTATTGAGGAGAATTTTGAATCATGAAAAAAGTGGCTAAATTCTTAGAGTTTGTTGTGGTGATTCTGGCGTTGGTGGTGGGAGTCTATGTTGGAAAGACCATAAGTGTGGAGTCTATGCTGCGTGGGAAACTGGAGCCTGTCACCCTTGCTAAGACGGAAGAAGGGCTTCCGGAGGAATGCATCGGGAGACCGGCAGCTGACGATATCCCCAGAATTCAGAATTTTGAGGAGTGGGATGACTCCTGGGGATACGTAACCATCGAACCGAAAGAGATTGTGGGCAGCGGAGTTGGTGTCCGTTATCCATGGGTGTCCATCTATACCAGCACCAAGAGAGGCGGACAGAAGAGAAAACCGGACGTTATGAACACGAAGCTGGATATCTTCAATGAGTATGGGGAGTATTATCTGGTACAGCTGCCGGATGATTCCTATGTGCTGGCGGAACTGTCTCTGGAAGATGCCAGGAAAGTGAAGGCAGGAAAGAGTGCGGCTCTTCCGGTAGGAAGAAAAGCAGGGGCAGATTCCAGAGTGGTAGCCAATATTCAGGAATTGTGTGAGCAGTATAATGTGGCGGATACGAACCAGGTGCTCTATTGTATTGATGACCAGTGGAATGAGAAGAATAATTTTAAGGTTCTGATTATCCGGTTTGCCATAGGAGCTGTGGTTGTGCTGGTGCTGGGAACGATTTTGATTACTGTGGTGGATAAGATTTTTAAGGTGAAGGATTAATATTGGCTAGATGTCCGAGATAGGAGAGACAAAGCCTTGGATAAGAGCCGGGACAGTTGGGGGATTTTTAAGTTTCCCAGGGGTCCGGCTCTTTTTGTGGATATACTGCTTGCGGAAAAATTTTCTAATTGTAGTAGAAAAATCTGAAAATATAGCCAAATATATGGTTAAAACCAGGTGAATATTTCTATATAAATCAAATTATTTCAATAATTATACACAAATTAATGAAAGATAAAAAATTAAAGTTTTTTATCGGAAAAGTATTGACAAATAGGTGGAAATGATTTATACTAAGACCATCAAAGAGAGATAAACACAACAAACAAAATTTAAAAGAAGGAGGTACGGACCACCAAAAACATAAGCTTCGTTTCATTTATATAATAAATGAAACATAGGACACCCAATCTACGATATTCAAACCTCAAAAGAGACTATGAAGATTTCGAATTCTAAAAGCAGTTAGAGGAAAAGAAAATAAGTCGTTTGATGATATGA
>CAYWRB010000014.1:311-20579 GCA_964460025.1 uncultured Hungatella sp. | reverse complement strand
GAAAAACCTGATTTGGAGTAGAGGTACAGATGGGCTTTTTTCTTCGGGAATAGTTCGGAGCGATATTGCAGTGTCTCAAGAACGGACAATGAAGTAAGCTCATTTTTCCACTTGCACTCTGCAAAGATAGCCGCATCTCCACCATCTGCCAGAATGTCAATTTCCGTTTGTGCCTTTTGCCGGGGATCAGTTCCCCACCATCGCCCGATTTCGGTGAAAAGTACGGGGAGTTTTCCTTCGCCCATCAGTAGCATGATATGATCCTGGGCGATCTGTTCAAATACATGGCCCATGAAGTTGCTGAGATCGGGCTTCACTCGCTGCTGGTAAAAGACACCTCCGTGACCTGCCGAGATCAGACTAAGACCGGGCATGACATAGGAATACCAGAAACGGAACATGGAGTCGCAGAGGGAATAGATCGTTTTTCGACCCAGTTTCTCTGTTACAGGCGTTTCTTTGACAACAATACCCAACTCGACCAGCTGATTGACATAAGCAGTTGCCGCAGCTGATTCCTTCGATATTGCCTGCGCCAGCTCATTGAGCCGGCTTGCGCCGCCAGCAATCGCTTGCAGAAGCGTCTGATAGACAGCCGGGTTGTTCAATTCCTGCTTGAGAAGATTGCCGGGTTCCTCAAACAGGCGCCCCACCGGATCAAAAAACATATCAATAATATTTTTATCAACTGTTTTTCGAGGATCAACATCGTGCATATATAAAGGAATGCCGCCTGTACAGCCGTAGAGAATCGCCTGATCCTCTGGTTTGAAGCCTGTGAGCATCTGTCGGGCTTCAAAGAAAGTGAAGGGTTGTACCTTGAATTGTGCCGTTCGCCGTCCGTACAAGGGACTCTTATACCCCAGCACCTGATTCTCCATAAAGCTCATGGATGAGCCGCAAAGGATCAAAAAGAGCTTACTGTCCAGCATCTGATGGTCAATGCCGGATTGCAATACGGATGAAATCGAAGCGTCATTCTCTGCCCAATACGGATACTCGTCAATTACGAGAATAAGGCGTTCGTGCTGCGCCTGATCCGTCACATAGTTTAAAAGCTGTTCGAGGGATGTAAAGGGCGGCATTTCCTGTCCGGGCATAAAAAACTGCCAGACGGCATTGGACAACCCATCAAGATTTGTCTTTGGCGTTGCTTTGATTGCCTGATAGTAGATTGCCTTTTTATCTTTGCAGAATTCTGTGATCAGCGTCGTTTTTCCAACACGCCTGCGGCCATAAAATACCGGCATCTCAAAACGATCACTGCTGTACATGGATTGCAGCTTTGCCAGTTCCCGCTCTCTGCCAACAAACATATAAACAGTCTCCTTGAAAACTAAGATTAAAATTAGTAATTATATTCTTAGCTATTTTATCATATGAAGAGGAAGATAGCAAGGGCCCTTGAAAAAATAACGATGCGTAGTATCCTCGTTTTTTGAGAGGCGTTATTTTGTTCTCGCTGAATCTTGATCTTTTTCTGCTCCCTGTACGTTTTATTCGATTGTCCAATCCTCAACATCCAGATCTTCCACCCGAAAGAATTCTCTAGTATTATTCGTAACCAGTACCAGACCTTCTGATCTTGCATGGCCCGCAATCAGCATATCCATCGGTCCCATTGGCGTTCCCTTTCTTTCAAGTTCTGCCCGAACCTTTCCGTATTCCTCGGCAGCGTAGTTATCAAATCCAAGAATTGAAATAGACGAAAGAAATAGTGTAATAGCGGCACGATTTCTCTCTATTGCCTGGCTCTTCTCTACGCCATGCATCAGTTCAGCATAAGTGATGGATGAGATGCACATATCATCTGGGTCATGCTTCAAAAAGTTTTTGATTACCACCGGTGGCTTTTGCTTAATGGTATAAATACAGATATTCGTGTCCAGCATATACTTCATAACGATTCACGCTCCTGCACCGCAGGCTGTTCCCGTCCATCGTTCATAAAGTCATCCGAAAAAAGCTCTAAACTGCTCAAAAGTCCGGACCACTTATTTTCTTTAGGCATCAAAATCACAATATCACCGACCTTGTTGACCGCTACCTCATCGCCAGAGAAGCGGCATTCCTTCGGCAGACGTACCGCCTGGCATCTACCATTTTCAAACAACTTTGCAGTCATCATAGCAATGCACCTCCTTGTGATTTTGGTATATATCACGGTATATATTTTGTCAAGAATCCCTCGATAGTTTAGCTTGTTACAGCAGAGGATGTGGCTCGGGAGAATCGTTTGCCGGAAGAAAGGCGGAGCAGGTTGAACGCTTTGGAAAGCATTAGAGTTATAGAGCCAGGAATCATTCTTTCATGCATTTCCATTATATGCAATACTCAGAGAAAGAATGGAAAAAGTATAATCCCAGTATGCATTACTAGAATAGACTGCAGCAGTCGGACTATGTAAAATTATTGGAAAAAAATGGTTTTGCAATCATTAAAACGTCGGCATCGGTTATAGACGAAGAAAGAAAAATACTTGAGGCAATGGCTGTTTCGGATAGATTTGACAACTATTCGATTGATGAATTGCTGTTAAGAAGCGAACACTTTGTTGCTATTAAAAAATACTGCAGGATTTGACTTACCTGTCCTGGGCAAAAATCAGAAATTCTTCAGGAACAGCCGGATCTTTTTTGAAAGCGTATGATGACTTTGGGCCAAAGAAAAGATACTATAAGCTTTCGATATGGAAGGAGGCAGGTGTATGAAAGTATTTGCAATCCGAGATGAAGAAGAATATGGAAGCAAAGACCTGGCCTATCTGATTTACTATGAATCAGACAAACGATTCTATATCGAATTGCCGGAAGATGCAGACCCATGGGAAACGCCATTGCTTTTGTCGTCTTTTGTCAAAAAGGGTGACAAAACAGTCAATGCCTATTGGAGTAAGGTATGGGTTCAACAGAGAATTGTGCCGACGGACCGCCAGAATCTGGGGCAGGTGTTGAAAGAGAATGCTCTATCAGAGTATGATGAATTCGATTTGTTGATGCTGGCGGATGGCCGATGCGCACAGGACAGCTATTATCTGGTACCGATAGATGAGACGATTGTGATGCAGCGATTTAGCGATCGATATGAAAAGAAGGTGGAAGATGTAATTCCTTTGAAGAATCATGGATTGCTGGTATTCTTTAGAAATGGAAAGGTAAAACGCTGTAATATTGACGAGATGAAGAAGGAGGATCGGTTCTTTATACCGGTTCTTGCTTCAGAAGCAATCTTCCAAAGAGTGGCAATTCAAACGGGTGGTTATGGAGTTTCATGGGGAGAGCATGCAGTGATTGCGGATTCTGTTCTTTACGATTCAGGAACAGACGTTCCGCTATCGATGGATGATTTTGTCAGCTTCTTGTCAAACCGTGTGGTCAGCACTGCAGAGGCCGCTGAATTGTTGGAGTGCAGCAGACAAAACATCAACGACCTTGTGGCAAGGAGTAAACTTCACCCGGAAAAGACAGAACCTAAAAACAAGTTTTTCTTAAAAAGCGAGATATTGCAGCGCTTGTGGAAATAGGAATCTCCCGCAGTTCTTATGAAATAGTGATAAGAACTGCGGGATTTATGTTCATATGCCAAACGTATAACCAAATATGCGAAACAACATATTGAATTGACACAATTCAAAATGAGTGATATACTTTCAGTAGAAAACACCATTGCATGCGGTACGAATCATAAGAAACGGGTGAAAGAAAAATGCCCACAGTGAAAACTACATATATAATAGGAAAACGTATTTTTGACAGCTTGTGTTCTCTGTTGAGTTTAGTCGTGTTATGGCCTGTGCTTTTGATGATTGCAGCAGCTATCTATATAGACGATCCACATGGGAGTCCGTTTTTTTTACAAAAGCGTGTAGGAAAAGATGGAGAGCTGTTTACCATGTACAAATTTCGGACAATGATCCATGGAGCAGAGAAGATGAGGCCGGATCTGGCCGAATTAAATGAGATGGACGGACCGGTTTTTAAAATCAAGAACGATCCGCGCATCACAAAAATAGGAAGTTTTTTAAGAAAGACCGGTTTGGATGAACTCCCCCAGCTGTATAATGTATTAAAGGGAGACATGAGTTTCGTAGGTCCCAGGCCGCCGCTTCCGGAGGAGGTAAAATGTTATACCGAATACCAGAAACAGCGTCTGAGCGTTGTACCGGGGCTTACCTGTATGTGGCAGATAACCCCTGATCGAAATGATATAACATTTCAGGATTGGGTAAAAATGGATTTGGATTACATTGAGCATCGTTGCTTTCTGTTAGATTTAAAATTGATTCTAAGGACACCCTTGGCTATGCTGCGGGAGGGCGGCAGATAGGCGGGGAAAAAGATAGTGTGGGGAACATGAAGGGTTAATGCATTTAAGATTCAGGAAGGAATGTTTTATGGACAGTCAATTAGGAAGTCGAATCAAACAGCTGCGGTTAAAAGCGGGTCTTACACAGGTGGAACTGGCAAAAACACTGGATGTTTCCTCTGCGCTGATTTCTGCCTATGAACTGGGAGAGAGAAAGCCCAGCTTGGAAATTCTGGTAGAATTAGCTGGGCAGTTTGGAGTTTCTACGGATTATCTGCTGGGAATCGATAGAGCCATTCCTGCAGGAAGGATGGACGGCCTGTCCTTGGAGGAAGTTCAGGCGGTTGAGACTCTTATTGGGCTATTTCGTGTAAAACAGCATGGATAATTCTCAGTCTCCCAACATATTTACAATCTTTACAGGAGTCCTGTAATACATATTGGAAGTGATAATCCCTGTTTTCTCCGTGGAAGCGTGGACAATCCGTCCGTTGCCGATGTAGATGGCCACATGATTGATTCCTCCGCCTCCGCTGTAGAATACCAGGTCGCCCGGCCTGGCCTCCTCGGCGTTGATGGATTTTCCCTGGGAGGACTGGGAGGCAGCGGTGCGGTTCAGATATACTCCTGCGCTGTGGCTTAATACATATCTGGTAAATCCGGAACAATCCACCCCCGTATGGGGATCATTCCCTCCATAGACATAGGCATTGCCTACGAACTGAAGGGCATAATCTACAATCGAAGTTCTCACGGCCTCTCTGCGGGCCTTCTCCGCTTCCTCAGCGGCTCGTTTTTCTTCAATCATACTTAAGTAACTGTCATACTGTCCCGTTTTTTCCGAAAGACTGTTTTGAAGCTGATTAAGCTCTGACTGGATTGAACGGAAATCAGAGGTGTTCTTCGCCATGGCAGCCGATAAACCTTTGGAGGTAACTTTAATGGTTTGATTGGCAGACAGCTGGGCATCTCCTGGCTGATAAGAACCGGATGTGCTTTCCAGCGCCATGATGTCCTCCTGACTTCCTTCTTGTTCTTCTCCTTGTCCTTCGCCTGCCCCTTCTGTCAGTGATTGCTGCAGGCCTAACTCCTGGCGGATCTGATCTTCCCGAGCCACCAATTCTTCCAATTCATGTAATGTATCCCTGGTTTTTTGCTCCAATTCTTTAAGGGCCAGCTCCTGTTCTTCCCGAGCCTGCCTTAACATTTCATTTTCCTGATCTTCCAATTCTTTCTGAGCTTCCAGAAGCTCCCATTCCCGTTCCAAATGTTCTTTTTCCTTCTGGACCACGCTTAATTGATGGTGGGAACCGGCAAAAAAGAGACAGGTACCGGTGAGAACTAAAAGCGTCAGAAAAAAGATACCAAAGGTCCATACAGGAGTCTTAAAATGAATGGGTTCTTTTTGAGAGTGGGGAAGCAGCATGACCGTATAATTTAAGGAAATGCGTTCCTTCTTAAATTTTTTCCATTTCATATGTAATCCAATCTCCTATTTTACCTGATCAATCTTGCCGTCATCGGTTTTATCGTCCTCTGCTTTGTCTTCCTCCATGTCATCAGCGTCCATGGAGCTCTTTTTTTCAAGAACCGGCCCATAGGATTCGGTCTCTTCCGGATCGAAACTTGGTATGGAAGCATAGGAGGAATTATCATCCTCAGACAATTCCATGGTACAATTTCCTTTGAAAGAAGCGCCTTCATCAATAACCAGAGTTTTCGTAAACATATCTCCCAGTACACGGCCTGTCCCTGTAATCTCGATCTTGGAATCAGCCTTTACATTGCCGTATACGGTTCCTGCAATCAGAATATCTACCGCCTTGATATCACCCCGGATCACGCCGTGTTCTCCGATAATAACCGTACTTTCCGATAAAATCTTCCCCTGCAGGAGACCGTCCACCCTGGTAGAGTCTGAGGTTAAAAGCAGACCTTCGATTTTGGAATTATCGCCGATGATCGTGCTGATCATGCCATTGGAAGTAGTTTTAGGTTTTTTTGAATTGAACATAAATCCTCCTCAAATATGTAAAAAGAATAAAATTTTAATTTATGATTTTTATTTTAACACTTTTGGATATAAAATTCAATAGAAAGTAACAAATTTGTAATAAGTTTTGTAATACTTTGTTAAGCGCGAAACTTTAACCAAATGACATTGCCAGAGAAAACGAAAAGAATAAAAGTATTTAAAATTTAATAGAATAGTAACATATTTAGGAAAATAGATAATAAAATATACATATATTGAAATATAAAAGGTGGTGAAAATTAGTGAAAATTTAATATAAGAAATATAATTGTAAAAAATATCCGGTATGAAATGTGACGAATATAATCGTTATCCATTGACTTTACAAGATATAATCCCATATAATTACCGAGATCAACCGATAATTTTCGATTGAAGTGGGGAGTATTCCCATTTTCATTCCATAGAAAGGCCGGCTTGACGCGGCTTTTCATGAAAAAGAAAGGAGCATTCAAATATGTTTCGGAACATAAAAGATATTTCCATAAAGATAAAAGAAAAGATTCGCCGGCAGGCAGCCATACTGATATCATCCGTATCCGTGCTGGTAATTGTGGGGTTGGCCTCCAATGAAATTGGAAACGGTGACCTTCATGCTTTGACCGCTTTTGCGGAGACCAATGCGGAGATTGTGGAAACTGCCAAAGAAAGTACCGCCCTTACGGAAGAAGATATCACGGATACCATACAAGATGTACAACAGAAGCAGTTTCAGACAGAAGATAAAAAAGAGGGAGAAGGAATCCGGCAGACAGCGGAGTTAAAGAGAAAGGATTTACCGGAAGAGGAAAGCCCTGACGAGAAGGCTGCCCAAGCAGTTGTGCCCTGCAGCCAGGAGGACTACCAGGTGCTTCTGCGCATCGTAGAGGCGGAAGCAGGAATCTGTGATGAAAAGGGAAAGGTTTTGGTTGCCAATGTGATCCTAAACCGCGTCCGCAATCAGGAATTTCCCGATACCATCAAAGGGGTAGTCTATCAAAAATCCCAGTTTTCACCGGTAGCCAACGGCAGCATCAACACCTGCAAAGTGACAAAGGAGACCGTTGACTGTGTAAACCGGGCTTTACAGGGAGAAGATTTTTCTCAGGGAGCCCTGTATTTTATGAATCGGGGAGGCGCCAGGGCAGGGGCGGCCAACTGGTTTGACGGCCAGTTAACATTTTTATTTCAACATGAGAAACATGAGTTTTTTAAATAGGATTCCATCCGTCATCTCCGGAAAGCACAGCTTGTCTGGTATAACGGGGGAGATCTTCTTTGGAGAGCCGCTTCACCCATGTGGGGCGGCTCTTCATGCTGCCTCCCGGTCCCATACTGTTGTATTCGCCAAAGAAGGCAGCAGTGTGTGCCTGGGGCTTGTCCCAGTCATGCCATCCCTCCGGACAGATGTGGCAATCCATCCAGCAGTTTAGCAGTACGGTTTTGGCAAATTCACGCCAGGGTCTTCCCAGATAGGCAGTGTGGGGCGGGCAGTTGCCGGTGAAACGGCATCCCTCCATCACGTATCCGTAAGACTGTCCCTCTGGTGTGGAAGGGGCGGTGACATAACTGTTTATCTTGCTTCCGGTATTTTTAGAAAAGAATTCGCAGCCTTCAAAATAGGCGGTGGCTCCTCCGAATATAAAATCAATGTCTCCTTCCATATAACAGTCTTTATAATAATGACGTCCGCTTATGCGCGGCGCGTTCTGCTTAGGTCCTATAAATCCGTTGGGCTCGATCTCTTTTGGCGGAAGGGGAGCCGTAAACAAAGTGTCCTGATTTCCCAGAAAACGGCATTGATCAAACAGAATTCTGTCTCCATCCACATAAAGGGCCAGGGCCTGCCCTACGTTTATCCCAGGGCCTGCGCTATTTTCAAAGGTCATATTTCGTGCCGTAAAGTCATGGGTGTCAATCATACAGCTATAGGTGCGGAAAGTCCCTAATTTTCCGATGTCCGAAGACTTCATCCATGCATACAGATCAAAAGTCAGAATGGTGTGTTCTTTGGATTCTCCTAAAAATGTGACATGGGGAATCGAGACCGTAACGCGTTCTTTATAAATTCCATTGTGAATAAAAAGCACTGTTTCGGAATCAGAAGGCTGCTTTAGGGACATATTCTGAGCGGCAAAATCCAAAGCTTCCTGAATCGTCGTAAAATCACCGGTTCCATCCTGTGCGATATGTATCATCTCTATATCCTTTCTGTTTTTGTATAATGAATTGACAGGTATTTGTATCATAAGTATATGGAATATCAGTAAAAAAATCAATATACAAATCAATATACAAAAAGCTTTATTACAAAAAGATTACAAATTATCCCCATACCCTTGAACTTTTCCCGTTTCCACATTATAATAGTCAATGGGAAGGGAGTTTCAGAATGGCAAAAGGAAACCAAAAGATTGTCAGGTACCGAAGACCAAGGAGTTTCAATATAGGCGCTTTTATTTTTCTTGCTATATTTGCCTATATGACATTCTATGTATACAAATATATCACAAAGGAAAAGATTCAACCGTATGAGGTAACAGAGGGGGCAATTGTAAATAACAAAAAGTACACCGGAATTATTTTACGGAATGAGACGACAGCATATCTGGATACTACCGGATATATCAACTATTACATACGAGAGGGCAAACGGGCGGCCGCAGGGACAAGCATTTACTCCGTTGACGAATCAGGAACCTTGGCAGCCATCGTAAAAGAAAACGGGCTGGATCAGACAGCTTTGGCGGATGAGGATCTTTTAACCGTGAAAAAACATCTGTCAAATTACAGTTTGTCATACTCCGACCAACGGTTCAGCGATATATATGATATCAAGTATTCCCTGGAGGCTTTAGTTTTGGAATATGCCAATTTTTATGCCATGGAAAGCCAGGAGCAGGTCATCCAACAGCTGGGCGGCAATTTTAAGCAGGTTCAGACTCCTATTAGCGGAGTGATTTCCTATGCCGTAGATTCCTATGAGGATTTGACGGTTTCCCAGATATCCGAAGAGGTCTTTGACAGGACCAATTACTCCAGAGGAATCACCAAAGCCGGACAGCTTATGGAGCAGGGGAGTCCGATTTACAAAGTGGTTACGGACGATGCCTGGTCCCTGGTATTTCCTATGTCGCAGGAGGATGAGGAGCAGTTTGGAGCAGAACCCAGCCTGAGGGTGTCCTTTTCCGGGGCGAATTTGACAACAACAGGCAATTTGTCCGTGATCAAAGGGGCGGACGGAAAGACTTACGGTAAGCTGGATTTTTCAAAATACATGGTGCAGTTTGTTTCCGAACGATATTTGGACTTTGAGATCATTACAAGCGCCGCGGAAGGGTTAAAGATCCCCATCAGTTCGGTTATCAACAAAAACTTTTATCTGGTTCCGGTCAGTTTCTTAACTACCGGAGGAGACAGTTTGGAAAACGGATTTAATAAAGAAGTTTATTCGGAAAGCGGGACATCCATTGTCTTTGTTCCCACCACCATTTACTATTCTTCCGATGAGTATTATTATATTGACATCGGTGAGGGGGGAGAGATCCAGGCAGGAGATTATCTGGTAAAACCGGGTTCCACTGACCGGTATCAGGTGGGACCGTCAGCGTCTCTTCAGGGGGTTTACAACATTAACAGAGGATACACCGTTTTTAAACAGATTGAGGTTTTGGCCCAGAGTGATGAATTTTACACCGTAAAAAAAGGTACAAGCTACGGGTTGAATGTATATGACCACATTGTATTAGATGGATCCCTGATTGAAAAAGAAGGGGTGCTGATCTATCAATAGGGGAGGACAGCGTATGGTTGCGGACCAGTTTCATGAAATACAGAGAAGGGTAAGGGGTGCCTGTGAGAGAAGCGGCAGAGACCCGAAAGAAGTGACGTTGATTGCAGTCAGCAAGACAAAACCTGTCTGTGATTTAAAAGAAGCCTACGATGCGGGAGCAAGGGACTTTGGAGAGAACAAGGTTCAGGAGATACTTAAAAAATATCCGCAGCTTCCAAAGGATATCCGATGGCATATGATAGGCCATCTGCAGACCAACAAGGTGAGGCAGGTAGTGGGAAAGGTTTGTCTGATCCATTCCGTGGACTCTGTAAAACTGGCGGAAGAGATCAGCAAGGAGTCAGGAAAACAGGGAATCACCACACCTGTACTTCTGGAAGTGAATGTGGCAAAGGAAGAAACAAAATTCGGTTTTCATATAGAGGAGACAGAGGAAGCACTGAGGGAAATCAGCCGGCTTGAGGGCATCAAGGTATGTGGTTTGATGACAATTGCCCCATTTGTGGAGGAGGCAGAAGAAAACAGGCAAATTTTCCGAACATTTCATCAACTTTATGTTGACATGAAAAGTAAAAACATTGATAATGTTAATATGAGTATTCTTTCCATGGGCATGACCGGAGATTTTGAGGTGGCTGTTGAGGAAGGAGCAACCATGGTAAGAGTAGGCACCGGTATTTTTGGTGTAAGGCGGAGGATAGGAGAGCAATAATGAGTCTTTTGGGAAAAATAATGAATAGTATGCGGTTAAGCGACGATGATGATGATTACTTCTTGGATGATGATTATGAAGATGAAAGACCGGTCAGAAAAAGTATTTTTGCGAAGAAAGACAATGACTATTATGATGACTATGATGAGGAGGATGAGCCTCCAAAGCCGAGATTTTTAGGAAAGTCCTCTGCGAAAGTAGTGCCGATGAAACAGCAGCAGCCTTCGGCGGAACTGTCTATGATCCGACCCACCTCCATCGAGGATGCGGAAGAAATCGGGGATTACCTGTTAGCGGGAAAAGCGGTGGTTTTGAACATGGAAGGGCTGCATATGGAGGTGGCTCAAAGGATTATTGATTTTACTTCCGGAGCTACCTATGCCATTAATGGTAATTTACAGAAGATATCCAACTATATTTTTATTGCAGTCCCGGCATCCGTGGATCTTTCCGGTGATTTTCAGGGCCTGAACAGCAGCGGACTTGATATGCCGGGGATGAATTTAAGGTTATAGTCTTATAATAATGTATAGGATAAAGACAAAAGTAAGCAGACGGTCTCCCCGGCCGTTTGCTTTCTTATGTATCAGGGAGGAGAACTATGGATAATCGGATTGGGGTACATGGGGATGGGAAGCATATTTATGATATTTTGCTTTCTTCATCCTTTGATCAGCTGGCAGAAGAGGTCAGCAGGCTGGGAGTGAGGGACAGGAGAATCTGCATTGTGACAGATTCTGTGGTAGCCGGATTATATCTTGAGACCGTAGCCGGGATTCTGGCGGACTGCTGTAAGCAGGTGATATCCTTTCAGTTTCCGGCAGGGGAGGAGCATAAGAATCTTAAGACGGTGCAGGAGCTGTATGAGACGTTGATTGTTCACCATTTTGACAGGAAAGACCTGCTGGTGGCTTTAGGCGGCGGAGTGGTAGGCGATCTGTGCGGGTATGCTGCGGCTACGTATTTGAGAGGGGTGGCTTTTATTCAGATTCCTACTACGCTTTTGTCTCAGGTGGACAGCAGTATCGGGGGGAAGACGGGGGTGGATTTTGATTCCTACAAGAACATGGTAGGTGCATTTCACATGCCGAGGCTGGTTTATACCAATGTCAGTACTTTGCTGACCCTTCCGGAGGAACAGTTTACTTCCGGAATGGGGGAGATTATTAAGCATGGGTTGATTAAGGATAAGGAATATTATGGGTGGCTTTCTGAGCATGGGGATCAGATTATGAGGCGGGATCTGGATGTGTGTTTGGAGATGATATGGGGGAGCGATGAGATTAAGAGGAAGGTTGTGGAGGAGGATCCTACGGAGCAGGGGGAGCGGGCACTTTTGAATTTTGGGCATACTTTGGTGCATGCGATTGAGAAGTGGAAGAATTTTGGTATGCTTCATGGGCATTGTGTGGCAGTGGGAGGATTGGCGGCTGCGTGGATGTCTAGTGAGAGAGGGCTGATTTCCAGGGAAGAGGTTTTGGAAATTAAGAAGATGATGGAACGGTTTCATGTGCCGGTTTCTGTCTCGGGGGTGGATTTGGAGCAGGTGATAGAGGCTACAAAGAATGATAAGAAGATGGATGGGGGGAAAATTAAGTTTATTTTGCTGAAGGAGATTGGGCAGGCGTTTATGGACCGGCAGGTGACGGAGGAAGAGATGAGGAAAGGGCTTTCTATGGTTATTGAATGAGAGAGAGGGTCGTGCTGGGGCCGCCCTCTCCGGGCTACGTTATCTCTGGCGGAAATATGAGGAGCTGTTAGCAGAACAGTCTCAAGATAGCCTGTGAAAAGTAAAGCGAATAAGGAGAAAGCATGAGTGGGAAAAAGAGTACAATCCTCGGGTTTATAGTGGGAGTGATAATACTTACTGGGCTGGATCAGTGGACGAAGAGGCTGGTGACGGACGGATTGAAGGGGAAAGGGCCTGTTGTTTTATGGGATGGGGTCTTTGAGTTCTTTTATTCGGAGAACCGGGGAGCGGCCTTTGGAATGCTTCAGGGGAGACAGTTCTTTTTCTTTGTGGTGGCGGCAGTGGTGTTTGTGGCCGTGTTTTATGCCATGTGGAAGCTTCCGGGGGAGAGGAGATATCTTCCTCTTAAGATCTGCCTTACCTTGATTGCATCCGGGGCAGCGGGAAATTTGATTGACAGGGTTGTCCAGGGATATGTGGTGGATTTTCTGTATTTTAAATTGATTGATTTTCCGATTTTCAATGTGGCGGACTGTTATGTGACGGTGGCGACGGCAGTGCTGTTGTTTCTGGTGTTAAAGGTCTATTCCGATGAAGATTTTGAGGTACTGAAGCCGGGAGGTGGAAGCAAAGGTTCGGAGGATAAAACGGACACGGGAAAGGAGCTATAAGTGAGACAGCATTTTCTGGTACCGGAGGAGCAGGAGGATATCCGCATTGACCGCTATCTGGCGGAAACCTGTGAGAATTTGTCCCGTTCTTATATTCAGAAGCTTTTGAAAGACGGAGAGGTTCTTGTGGACGGGAAGGCTGTGAAGGCCAGCTATAAGGTGTGTTCTGGAGACCAGGTTATTGTTGACATTCCTGAGGCGGTGGAACCGGAGATTCTGGCGGAGGACATGGATCTGGATATTTTGTATGAGGATCCGGATGTGATTCTTGTGAATAAGCCGAAAGGGATGGTGGTTCATCCGGCTGCCGGGCATTACAGCGGGACTCTGGTGAATGGGCTGATGGCCCACTGTAAGGATCAGCTTTCCGGAATCAACGGTGTGATGCGGCCGGGAATCGTTCACCGGATTGACAGGGATACCACAGGGGTTTTGATTGTCTGTAAGAATGATTTCGCCCATAATGCCGTTGCGGCGCAATTAAAGGAGCATTCTATTACCAGAAGATATCTGGCTCTGGTTCATGGCGTTATAAAGGAAGATGAGGGGACGGTGGATGCTCCCATCGGCAGGCATCCGACAGAGAGAAAGAAGATGAGCATCAATGAGAAGAACGGCAGGCATGCGGTGACTCACTACCGGGTTTTAAGGCGGTTTTCTCATTATACGTATATCGAGTGCCGGCTGGAGACAGGAAGGACGCATCAGATCCGGGTGCATATGGCAAGCATCGGGCATCCCCTTTTAGGGGATGAGGTCTATGGGCCCCGCAAATGTCCGTTTTCTCTTCAGGGGCAGACTCTGCATGCGGCCGTTTTGGGTTTTGTCCATCCGCGGACCGGGGAGTATCTGGAGTTTCAGGCGCCTTTGCCGGAGTATTTTGAGAAGCTGCTTAAGAATTTGGAAACAGGAGACAGAGGATGAATATATTTGACATTTTAGGGCCGGTGATGGTAGGGCCGTCCAGCTCCCACACCGCAGGTGCGGTTCGGATTGGGTTGATTACGAAAAAGCTGTTAGGCTCCGTGCCGGTGAAGGCGGATATTACTTTGTCCGGATCCTTTGCGGCTACCGGCGTGGGACACGGCACCGACAAGGCGCTGGTGGCAGGGCTTTTGGGGATGGATACGGACAATATCCGGATTCCGGAAAGCTTTGACATTGCCAGGGAACAGAAGATGGAGTTTACATTTTCCAAGATGAATATTCGGGATGCCCATCCCAATACGGCTCTCTTAAAGGTGGAGGCAGCAAGCAAAAGGACCGTGGAGGTGCAGGCGTCTTCCCTGGGAGGCGGCCGGATTATGATCAATAAACTGGACGGGATTCAGATCAATGTGACAGGGGAGCGTCCGGCGCTGATTGTTCACAATCTGGATCAGCCGGGGCATGTGGCGGAGGTGACTTCTCTGATGGCCCACAAATCCATTAATATTGCAACCATGAATGTATACCGGGATAAGCGGGGAGGTTATGCGGTCATGGTTCTGGAGACGGATCAGAATATTCCGGACTCTGCCGTCGAGTGGTTGAAGAGGGTGGAGGGGATCATAAAGGTGACCCGTTTGAATATCGGGGAGGAGTAAGGCTATGGCATATGGTTCGCTGAAAGAAATCGTTGATTACTGTGACAAAAGAAAGGTATCGTTTTTCCGGGCGGTTCTGGAGGACGATATGGAAGAACGGAAGGTAACAGAGGAAGAGTCCATGACTCAGATGTATGCCATGTGGGATGCCATGCTTCTGGCTTCCACTGCCTATGACGGAGATTTAAAATCCGCCAGCGGGCTGACGGGGAGACAGGGGGCCGCCATGGAGGAGTATCGGAAGACAGGAAATACTCTGTGCGGCGATTTTATCAGCCAGGTTGTGGTGCAGGCTCTTCAGATGGGAGAGTCCAACGCCTGTATGAAACGGATTGTTGCGGCTCCTACTGCCGGATCCTGCGGGGTTCTGCCGGCCGTATTGATTCCCTACTACCGGATGCATCAGGAGGATACGGAAAATATTCACAGGGCGGTGATTGAAAGCCTGTATGTGGCTGCCGGAATCGGCCAGGTCATTGCAGCCCGGGCATTTATCGCCGGGGCGGCAGGAGGATGTCAGGCGGAGATCGGGGCGGCGTCCTCCATGGCAGCAGGGGCTCTGGTCTGTTTGAGGGGCGGAGATAACTGGCAGATCTGTCATGCCAGCGCCATTGCCATGAAAAGTCTTTTAGGCCTTGTTTGCGATCCGGTGGCAGGTCTGGTGGAGGTGCCTTGCGTGAAACGGAACGTGACGGGAGCGGTCAATGCACTGACAGCCGCAGACATGGCTCTGGCTGGAATCACCAGCGCTATCCCGGCGGATCAGGTGTTTGACGCTATGCGGGAGGTAGGAGAGAAAATGCACCTTTCTTTGAAGGAAACCGGGGAGGGAGGACTTGCTGCTACTCCGGAGGGAATCCGCATCACAAAGTCTTTAATCATGTAATTATTCCTATACATTTTCCTCTTTTTGATGTATAATAAAGTATATGATAACAATTTGTATTTACAATATAATCCCAGGAAAGCCATGGAGAAGGTGAGAAAAACGGGGGGGAAGATAAACGGTTAAGGGGTAGAAACCGGTTTATCGAATCCGGGCTGAGACAACAACATGGGATTGCATGCTTTGGACAGAAGCATGCGGACATCGAAAGGAGGATTTTTAATGAAGGGAAATTTAGTAGTTACAATCGGAAGACAGTGCGGGAGCCAGGGAAGGATCATCGGACAGAAGCTTGCAGAGGCTATGGGAGTAAAATGTTATGACAAGGAGCTTTTGTCGGAGGCAGCGAAAAACAGCGGCCTGTGTGAGGAGCTATTTGAGACCCATGACGAGAAACCTACCAACAGTTTTCTCTATTCTCTGGTTATGGATACGTACTCCATGGGATATAATTCCTCTGCTTATCTGGATATGCCGATTAATCATAAGATTTTTTTGGCACAGTTTGATACCATTAAGAAATTGGCGGAGGAGGAGTCCTGCGTGATTGTAGGCCGTTGCGCAGATTATGCTCTGGCGGACTATCCTAACACGGTGACCGTATTTATCACGGCTAATGAAGCGGATAAGCTGGCACACCTTCAAAAGGTCAACAATGTGACCGAATCGAAAGCCAAGGATATTATGGTAAAGACCGATAAAAAGAGAGCCAGCTACTACAATTACTACGCCAGCAAGCGCTGGGGCGAGGCAAAGGGGTATGATCTTTGCATCAACAGCAGCTCCGTGGGAATCGACGGCGCGGTGAAGGTGATTCAGGAATTTGCCAAGCTGAAGATGGAGAAGAATAAGAACAGTTAAGGCGGTGAAACCATGAGTAATCAGGAACTCTGTATTCTGCTGGAATCGTTACTTGCGCTTCTGGAAACCAATAACAGCGATAAGGCGAAGCATGTCATCGAAAATGCCATTCGGAGAATTGATAAAACCCAGAAGGATGACAGCAAAAACAGTTAGAGCTTAGAAAAACAGTTAGAGTTCAAAAAAAGGCCGCCCTGTCAGGAAGATGTTTCCTGACAGAGCGGCCTTATAAGTCTATCAACGTCTATCTGGCGATAATCAGAGATACCTGATGTTCAGCCGCATAATCACAGAAATCCGCGTCCGGTTTCTGGTCTGTAATAATCCCTGTCAAATCTTTTACATCGCAGTAGGTCAGCAGAGACACGCTGCTGAATTTGCTGGAATCTGCCAGCAGATATTTCTCCATACTTTTTTTCACAGCCATTTCCTTGATGCAGGTTTCCTCCGGGGAGGAATTGGTAGCGCCATTTTCCAGAGTGATTCCGGTGGCGGACAAAAAGGCTTTCTGAATGTTGTAGGAGGATAAAAGCCTGGCAGCGTTATTTCCTGTAAAGGAAAGGGTCTTCCGGTTCAGGGTGCCGGACAGGGAAATCAGATTGATGTTTTCGTAGGGGATGGCCTGAACCATCACCTCAATGCTGTTGGTAAGAAGTGTAATCCGTTTATCCTTGAAATGTTCCAGCATATACAGGGTGGTAGTTCCGGAGTCGATAAAGATACTGTCCCCTTCGTTTACCAGGGCAGCGGCTGTGGCGGAAATCAGGCGTTTGGCGTCCTGATGCTTTACGTTCCGCTCGGAGAAGGATACCAGAGGTTTCTTCACCTGAGTGTTTACCATAACGCCGCCGTAGGTCTTAACAATATCCGGATTTTCAATAATTTCTTCGATATCTCTGCGGATGGTATTTTTCGATACCTGAAAGATCTGACAAAGCTCATCCAGAGTTACGGTTTTGTGAGTGTAAATGTATTCTTCAATTTCAGAAATTCTCTGAGAACGCATGGATTACCTCCCTCTGGCGGAAAATCAGCTGCAGTCTGGCCTCAGGAACAGTTCCTTAAGGCCAGACCGCGGCCAATATTTACATGAAAGGTTTTGCAGCCAGGCCCATAAAGGTTTTCCTAGATGGTTCCATCCCATGTGGAAACAGTGGTAGCCTTCTTTTCTTCCTCGTCGAACCAGCGGGTGGTGACAACTTTCTTTTCCGTGAAGAAATAGAAGCCGTCTTTTCCCAAGGTGTGCAGGTCGCCGAAGAAGGACTGCTTGTGGCCGTTGAACGGGAACATTCCGATGGGTACCGGGATACCTACGTTGACACCGATCATGCCGCCGTCGGTATGGCGTGTAAATTCACGGGCATAGTGGCCGTTCTGGGTGAAGATCACGGAACCGTTGGCAAATGGATTGGCGTTCATCACAGCCAGGCCCTCTTCAAAGTTCTTTACTCGCTTGATGCACAGAACCGGTCCGAATACTTCTCTGTCGCCGATGGTCATGCCAGGCTCTACATGGTCGAAGATGGTGGGTCCTACGTAGAATCCGCCCTCATAGCCTTCTACAACGGTGTCACGGCCGTCCAGAACCAGTTTGGCGCCTTCCTCTACGCCTTTGTTGATCCAGCCCACAACGGACTCTTTATGCTTTGCATTGATAACCGGTCCCAGCTGAGTGGTCTTGTCATAAGCAGGGCCAACCTTCAATGCGCTTGCCTTCTTAACCAGAGCGTCTACCAGCTGGTCTGCAATGCTTTCCTGGGCAACCACAACCGGAAGAGCCATGCAGCGCTCTCCGGCGCAGCCGAAGGAGGCGTTGATGATGCCGGCGGCAGTTCTCTCAATAGGAGCGTCCTCCAGAACCAGAGCGTGGTTCTTGGCCTCACACAGTGCCTGTACGCGTTTGCCGTGAGCGGCAGCAGTAGAGTAGATATGTTTTCCTACGGAGGTGGAACCTACGAAGGAGATTCCTACGATGTCCGGATGGGTTAAGAAAATCTCAGCCTCATTTCTGGAGCAGGTCACAATGTTGACTACGCCGTCCGGAACGCCGGCCTCTTTATAAATCTCAGCGATTCTCATACAGGTCTGAGGAGTAAAGGTGGCAGCCTTCAGTACGATGGTGTTGCCGCAGGCCACACAGATAGGAGTCATCCATCCCATAGGGATCATGGCCGGGAAGTTAAAGGGAATGATTCCTGCAAATACGCCTAAAGAGCAGCGGTAGGCAACGGTGTCATATCCCTTGGAGGCATCCATCAGGCTTTCGCCCATCATCAGAGACGGAGCGGAGATAGCCTGCTCGGTTCCCTCGATTGCCTTAAGTACATCGCCTTCGGACTCGGCCCAGTTCTTGCCGTTCTCCCGTGCTACGGACATAGTCAGTTCTTCCATATGTGCATATAACAGTTCACGTACTTTGTAGAGAATCTGTACTCTCTTCTTTACCGGAGTTGCGGACCATCCGGGATAAGCAGCCTTTGCCGCCGCGATGGCTTCCTCTACCTCGTCCGGGGTACAGCAGGGAACCTTGGCGATGACCTCTCCGGTGCTTGGATTGTAAGCGTCCGTGTACTTGTCAGTCTTGGACTCTTTGAAGGCACCGTTTACATAGTAGCCTAACTTCTTGATTTCGCTCATGGTTTTAAATCCGTCCTTTCTTAAAATGGATAAATGATTGTTAACTGATGGATAAATCTTATCACATTTTGAGTAACTTTACAATAGATATTTGGAAAAAAAATAAAAAAGGTGTAATCTAAGATTAATCCTCTAAGCATACTTTTTATAAAGAGCCTTCAAATCTTCTTTCACGTTTAACATTGCATTCATTCCCAGAAAAAACTGTTCCCCCCAGTTGGTCCTGCCGTTGTAGATGCACCAGTTGGTCTCGAATCCCATAAAGCTGTGGGCCAGGGCAAGATAGAGGATGCCCGGCTCATTTTTATTTTCAATCTCTCCCGTATTCTGGGCCTTTTCGATGATTAACGTACACAGTCTGGTCATGTCGTCCCGCATATCAAAGCTGTGATGGTTCTCCTTCAGATTGGAGATCAGCATCTGGCTGAACAGGTCACTTCCGAATTTTTCCGATTCCTTAATTAAATGATGGAAAACAATCAGCAGCTGTTCGTAATGGGTATCGGCATCGACGAACACGTAAGGGTTCTTTAGAATATCGCAGATGGTAGTATCATATAAATCTAAGACCAGCTCTTCCTTGCTGCCGGCATATTTGTAGAATGTAGGTTTGGTAATCTGGCAGGCGCCGCAGATGTCCATGATGGTTACGTGGTTATAGCCCCGCTCCTGAAACAAGGCAAGGGCCTGCTTTTTGATGGTTTCCTTTGTGATTCGATTCATGAATTTTAATTCCTTTTGCCTGATTTTGTTTAAGCATATTTTAAAATAGCCCTTGTGCTTTGTCAAATGCTTCGGTGATTGTTTTATGGTAATAATCCCATATTTTTTGAAATAATCAGGATTTTTCTATTGACAATGCCTATGAATATCAGTATAATTTACTCAAGTAAATAAAATATTAACCAAAGTAAAAACAGGAGGTAAAACATGGCAAATCATTTATTTGACCGGACGATGTTAGGTTCTATGAAACTGAAAAACCGTATTTTTATGTCTCCTATGGGCACCACAGGGGAGAGCGACGGTGCCTACAACATTGACGCGATCAATTACTTTATGGAGCGTGCAAAGGGAGGCACCGGGCTGATTATCACAGGAGCCAATGTGGTT
>CAYWRB010000014.1:0-301 GCA_964460025.1 uncultured Hungatella sp. | reverse complement strand
GGAACTTTCGGATTTCCATCATGTAGAGCGTCTGAACATGCTGATTGACCGCTGCCATCATTATGGGGCTAAGGTCTGTGTTCAGATTTCTCCAGGGCTGGGCAGGCAGCAGTTTACCGACCCATTTACCCCGCCTTACAGTGCCGGCAGCGTAGGTTCCTTCTGGTTTCCGGATTTAATCTGCAAACCTTTTGAGAAGGAGGATATCCATTATCTGGTGGAAAAGGTAGGATATTCTGCATTTCTGGCAGTCAGCGCCGGTGCGGATGCGGTGGAGCTTCATGCCTATGGCGGATATTTG
>CAYWRB010000013.1:0-20641 GCA_964460025.1 uncultured Hungatella sp. | reverse complement strand
AATCCGCATGTTTGAGCGAAGCGAGTTCGGATTTTTGTCCCTAACGCAGATTCCTGCAAGCTTAGAGCTCCTGTCTCCGAAACCCGCAAGCGGAGAGGGGAACTCTTTCTGGAGCGTAGCTTTTTCCGGAGCGTAACTCTTTCCAGAACGTAACTCTCAAAAATCATTCCCCCTCCATACATCAAACACAGGAAGAAAAAACCATGCCCACAAAATGGATGCTATACGCCAAAAAAGCAGACTTCAACGCCATATCCGCCGAATTTCACATAACCCCCATCACCGCCAGAATCATCCGAAACCGAAATGTCTGCGGAGATGAAGCCATAAAAAAATACCTATACGGAACATGGAGCGATCTCCATTCCCCCCATCTCCTAAAAGATGCGGACCTGGCAGCAGATATTATCCTAAACAAAATCAAAGCCCACAAAAAAATCCGAATCGTAGGCGATTACGATATCGACGGAGTCTGCTCCACCTATTTACTATACCAGTCCTTAACCCGTTTAGGTGCATTTGCAGATTATGAAATCCCAGACCGAATAAAAGACGGATACGGAATCAATGAACATATAGTAGAACAGGCAGCAGAAGACAAAGTTGACACCATACTGACCTGCGACAACGGCATTTCCGCCCTCTCTCAAATGGCCAGAGCAAAAGAACTGGGAATGACAGTCATTATCACAGATCATCACGACATCAGTCAAGAAGACGGAAAAGACATACTCCCCCATGCCGACGCCATCGTAAACCCCAAACAAAAAGACTGCGGCTACCCATGGAAAGAAATCTGCGGTGCGGTGGTGGCCTACAAACTGATTCAGCTCCTTTATGAAAAAGCCAATATCCCAGCCAAAGAGTGGATGGAGATGATCGAGTTTGCCGCCATTGCCACAGTAGGGGATGTGATGCGGCTTCAGGACGAGAACCGGATTCTGGTAAAAGAAGGACTTAAAAGAATTCCCGAGACAAAAAGCATTGGCCTTAGAAAGCTGATAGACAAGAACAATCTAAACATCCATGAACTGAGCGCCTACCATATCGGTTTTGTCATCGGTCCCTGTCTCAATGCGGGAGGAAGGCTGCAGACAGCAAAACTGGCCCTCAGGCTCCTTCTGTGCCAGGAAGAAGAAGAGGCGGACAACCTGGCCTTGGAGCTTAAGACACTGAATGATCAGCGGAAGAACATGACGGTCCAGGGAGTCCTGGAAGCATCGCGGCAGGTGGAAGAGAAGTATGGAAATGATAAGGTGCTGGTGGTATTTCTGCCGGAATGCCATGAATCCCTGGCAGGAATCATTGCCGGAAGGCTGAGAGAGACATATCATAAGCCGTCTTTGGTCCTTACCAGAGGCGAGGATGAGGTTAAGGGCTCCGGACGGTCTATCGAAGGTTATCATATGTTTGAGGCGCTGACAAAGGTGAAGGAGCTGCTGACAAAGTTTGGCGGACATCCCATGGCAGCAGGGCTTTCCCTGAAGGAAGAGAACGTGGAGAGATTCCGGCAGGAGCTGAACAGACAGGCAAATCTGACAGAGGAGGATTTTGTTCCCAAGGTTTGGATTGACGTGGCTCTGCCTATGAGATATGTGTCTGAGAAACTGATTCAGGAGCTGGAGCTTCTGGAGCCTTTTGGCCAGGGAAATGAAAAGCCACAGTTTGCTCAGAAAGACCTGATGATCCGCAGCGCCCGGGTGGTGGGAAAGAACAGGAATGCGGTAAAGCTGTCTCTTGTGACTCCGGAAGGGGTTCCTATGGAAGGGATGGTATTCGGGGACGGAGACGGATTCCTGGAGGAGATGAAAGACAAAAAGGTCATGGATGCGGTCTATTATCCCGGAATCAATGAGTACAATGGCAGACGCAGTGTGCAGGTGGTGGTGAAGGAGTGGCGGTTTAAAGGATAAGACGCAAAATTGATCATAGCCCGGAGGAGTAAAGGGCGGCGGCTCCAAAGATTCCCAGGATTATGAGAGCGATCCAGATGATGGACTGGTCCATGGCCAGCCGTATGTCTCTCAGGCGGTTTTCCAGCTTCACGTTGCGCTCTTCAAAACGGATATAAAGGTCGTCTGAGATCTGAGAAGCAGTCTCATGGTCCGGCAGGATAGAGACATAATCCTCCTGAGAAAGAGCAGCTTTCGAAGCGGACGGTGACAGAAGTTTTTCTGCTTTTCCATGGCTAAGGTTTAAGATGCCTTGGGTCTGACTGATGGAGAAACTTAAGTTCTTGTGAAGGACCAGGGCAGCTTTCTTTTTCACAGGCAGCTTCAGAAAGTTCAGCAGCGTGTCCGATACAAAAAAGGTTACGGACTCTGAGAGAATCTTTCGAGAAGGAATGCGTCTCATTTTGCGCAGATAATAATCATTGCAGGTTTTGAAAGCATAAGAAAACAGTTTCATAGACGCTTCCGGTTCTTTATCGGGAAAGTTTGGGTCAGCACCGGCATAGAGAAAGGTCTGGAAGACAAGGTCTCTGGCAGCATCACCATGGCAGGATAAAAGAAAACAGAAACGGTAAACATCGAGATACCATTGGTTTAAAAGGCTGTCAAAGTTTGTATTTTTTACTGTCATAAGACGTATCAACCTCCCTGTTAAAGCGGATTTTCGCGATTTTTCTAAAATTTTTACTTGCCACCACTGTATAACTGTGCTATAATGGCGCATTATAACATGTTTTCTCAAAGGTTACAAGCGGATTTCTGTGGTCTTTAGCCTTAGTCAAGGCATTTTATTTCAGGGAGGGCTTCGTGAATAAAAATTTTTATTCCACCGTTGTGGAAGACGTGTTATGAATAAAAAATGAGGAGGACAAGCGAGTGAAGAAAAGAATACTATCGTTAGTTATGGCATCTGCCATGGTATTGTCGCTGGCAGCATGCGGAGGCAAGACAGCAGCACCGGAGACTACGGCAGCGGCAGCTGGTGAGACCACCACGGCAGCGGCAGCAGGTTCCGATGAGACTACGGCAGCCGAGACAGGCGGAGATACGGCACCGGCCACGTCATCTGCCAACCCAAATGCAGGAAAGGGCATGTATCCCGGAACATCCAAGAAGGGCAGCATCAGCGCTGAGGTGACTACCATTTCCGTGATGAATCCGATTCTGATGACTTACAACAATGAGTTTTCCGTTGCACGTCATGGCTGGGATTGTCTGGTTAAGCTGGACGAGAACAACAACATTACCCCGGCAGCAGCAGAATCCTGGGAGACTTCCGAGGATGGTCTGACCTGGACTTTCCATCTTCGTCAGGGATGTAAGTGGGTGGATTCCACAGGTGCGGAGATCGGCGATGTGACTGCCAATGACTTCGTATTTGCATGGCAGGAACTTTTGAATCCTGATAACGCTGCAGAGTACTATACCTTTGCAACCGTATTCAAGAACGCACAGAAATATTATGACTACAAATCCGGCGCTTCCACAGAGGAGGTTACTCTGGATGAAGTAGGTATCAAGGCAGTTGATGATTACACCCTGCAGATCGAACTGGAGAATAATCTTCCGTACTTCTTACAGTATGTAAAGTTTGAGGTTATGAGCCCCATCTATCAGCCGTTCTATGAGGAAGTAGGCGCTGACAAGTACGGCACAAGCCCTGATACACTGGCATTCAACGGACCGTTCTACATGACCAACTGGGTGACTGAGAGCAGCATCACCATGGCGAAGAACCCGTCCTGGTACAACGCGGATGCAGTATCACTTGAGGAGATCAATTTCGTTAAGTACAGCGATACCAATACAAAATACAACGCATTCTTAGGCGGCGAGCTGGATATCATGGATGTAACCGGCGAACAGCGTGCGGCATTTGAGGCAGAGGGATACGATGTAAGTTCCTATGTAGGCGGATACAGCTACTTTGCATGGATGAACACCACGGATACCTCCGATTTCAGAAGCGTAAGCCTGCGTCACGCCGTAAGTGAGGCTCTGGACCGCAGACAGCTGATTGATACCGTATTTAAGAATGACAATGAAGTTCCCGGATGTCTGTCACTGGGTATCTCCGGTGTGAACACACCTACCTTCGGTGAGGCAGTCGTTGCAGACAACGGCGGACCTCTGTATCAGGAGTCAGCCAATCCGGATGCGGCAAAAGAGTATCTGGCAAAGGCACTGGAAGAATTAGGATATTCTGATCCAAGCCAGATCAAGATCAGCCTGATGACCAGTGAAGGAACTCAGAACGAGCTTCTGTCTCAGGTTATCCAGGAGCAGGTAAGACAGAACCTGGGTGTTGAGATTTCTATCGAAGTATTGACGATTACCGAGTGGAGAGCACGTCGTAATGCTCTGGAATTTGACTTCTGCGTAGGCGGATGGGGACCTGACTACAATGACCCGATGACCGATCTGGATCTGATGCTGAGCACCAACGGCAACAACCACACAGGCTACGCCAACCCGGATTATGATGCTTTGATTGAATCTACCAAGACAGAGCTTGACCCGGTTGCACGTGAGAAGATCTTCATTCAGTGTGAGTACAAGATTGCTGAGGATTTACCAGTAATCCCGATTTACTGGCGTCATGAAGATTATGTGGCAAGTGAGAAGATGAGCGGCGGCTATCTGCGTCTGCCATTCCAGGCTTACAACCTGATCTACACCACATTGGATGAGTAATTGAATCTGTACCTCCATCTCTGGTAGTGTAGTATAGGATACCAGGGCAGAATATATGGAAAGACTTAGAGGAATGGTATAAATAATGGAGTTTAGCCATTCCCTAAGTCTTTTTTCAAAACGTTTTGGAGAGAGCACAAAAAACAGAAGGAGGAGTTTATTTTGTTGAAGTATACACTGAAGCGTCTGGGGTACGCGGTGCTGACTCTGTTCGTACTGATCACCTTGACTTTCTTTATGATGCGGATGCTTCCGGGAGATCCGTTTTTGGGTGACAAGACAGTAACCGGTGCGGCGCTGGAAAACATGAAGGCTAAGTACGGCCTGGATAAACCTGTGATTGTTCAGTACTTTATTTATCTGGGAAACTGTGTACGGGGAGATTTAGGAACTTCCATTACCTACAACAAAGCAGTTATGGATATTATCTCCGAGGCATTTTTGGTATCTGCGGATTTAGGTATCCGGGCTTTGATATTTGCTGTTATAGCAGGCATTCTTTTAGGAATGGTGGCCGCCGTAAAGAGAGGCAGCGCATGGGATTCGGTTTCCATGTTCATTGCCATGATCGGTGTATCGGTTCCAAGCTTTATCATGGGTGCGCTGTTCCAGTATTTCCTGGGCCTTCAGTTGAGAAAATTATTAGGCTTTGCACTGTTCCCGGTACAGGGGTGGGGTGACTTCTCCAAAACAATTCTTCCGTCCTTTGCGTTGGGACTGGGGTCTTTGGCTACGGTTTCCAGGCTGATGCGTACCAGTATGCTGGATGTGCTGAATCAGGATTATATTAAAACCGCAAAGGCCAAGGGACTGTCCCAGACCAAGATTATTCTCCGCCATACGGTGCGGAATGCAATCATGCCGGTTCTTACTATTTTAGGTCCTACGGTAGCTTCCGTTCTGACCGGTACTTTTGTTATCGAGAGTATTTTTAATATTCCAGGTTTGGGAAAATACTTTGTAATGAGTATCAAGGATTTGGACTATACGATGATTTCCGGAACTACGGTGTTCTATGGCGCTCTGTTGATTTTGTGTACGCTGGTAGTTGACCTTCTGTATGGTCTGATTGACCCGCGTGTGAAATTGGAGGGATGACGTATGGAACATATTGCGAAGGAAAGATTTGAATATGTAGGTGAGAATGCCAAGGAGAGGGAGGCCATCAGCCGTCCCAGCCTGACATTCATGCAGGATGCCATGCGGCGTCTGGTAAAAAATAAAGTAGCTTTGGTATGTGGAGTTGTGCTGGTAATCATGATCATAGCATCCGTTGCGGCGCCTATGATTTCGCCTTTTGATTACAGAGAGCAGCATTACGGTCATACCAATGCGCCGATGATGACGGTCTGCGACCAGCAGGACAGCGCCGGATTCGGTCATGTGCATATTTTCGGCACGGATACTCTGGGGAGAGATCTGTTTTCCAGGGTATGGATGGGGGGGCGCGTATCCTTAACCATCGCTATCGTCAGTGCAATCATTGACTTTTTCTTAGGTGTTCTCTACGGAGGTATCTCAGGATATTTCGGAGGAACCACGGATATTATCATGATGCGTATTCTGGAGATTATCAACGGAATTCCGTATCTGATCATCGTAATCCTTCTGATGATGATATTGACTCCGGGAATGGGGACCATCATCGTGGCTTATTCTCTTGTAGGATGGATTCCTATGGCAAGGCTTGTGAGAGGCCAGGTGGTAGCCCTTAAGGAACAGGAGTTTATATCGGCGGCAGAGGCATTGGGCGCCAAGCCTTCCAGAATCATTGTGAAGCATCTGCTTCCCAATACCTTGTCGGTTGTGATTGTTCGTATTACTTTGTCAATTCCGTCTGCGATTTTCTCGGAAGCTTACTTAAGCTATGTCGGTCTGGGAGTTCCGCTGCCTATGTGTTCCTGGGGATCTTTGGCTCAGGCAGGTATCGAAAACTTCCGTGTGTATCCGTCTCAGCTGATGATTCCTGCAATCTGCATCAGCTTGACCATGCTGGCATTTAACATGCTGGGAGACGGGCTCAGAGATGCATTTGACCCGAAGCTTAGGAGGTGATAGAATGGGAAAAAGAGTACTTGATATAGAAGATTTAAGAGTTTCATTTTTTACCTATGCAGGTGAAGTTCAGGCAGTCCGGGGAGTAACCCTCCATGTGGATGAAGGTGAGGTTCTGGCCATTGTAGGAGAATCCGGCTGCGGAAAGTCTGTGACGGCACAGACCATTATGAAGTTAAACCCTATGCCTCCGGCCAAGATTATGGGCGGTAAGCTGCATCTGGGGGAACATGATATTATTGCGGCTTCCGATAAGGAGATGCAGTCCATCCGCGGTAAGGATGTGGCTATGATTTTTCAGGATCCCATGACTTGTATGAACCCTACCATGCAGGTGGGCAAACAGATTGTGGAGGCTATCAAGCTGCACAAGAAATTGTCCAGGCAGGAGGCGGAGGCGGAAGCGATCCGCTGTCTGGAGCAGGTGAATATTCCAAACCCGGAGGAGAGAGCAAAGCAGTATCCCCATGAGTTTTCCGGCGGTATGCGCCAGAGAGCCATGATTGCTATGGCCTTAAGCTGCAATCCAAAGCTTTTGATTGCAGATGAGCCTACCACCGCGTTGGATGTGACCATACAGGCCCAGATCATGGACCTTTTAAAGACATTGAAAGAGAAGATTAATACGGCCATTGTGCTGATTACCCACGATTTAGGCGTGGTAGCCGGATCGGCGGACAGGATTGCGGTTATGTATGCCGGCAAGGTAGTGGAGACCGGAGACTGCGGAGACATTTTCTACCGGGGGGCCCATCCTTATACCCAGGCTCTGCTTAAAAGCCTTCCGTCGCCGGATACAACCAAGGAGGAAAAACTGACGGCCATACCCGGTACGCCGCCGGATCTGCTTACTCCTCCCAAGGGCTGCGGGTTTGCAGCCAGATGCAGCCATTGTATGAAGATATGTCAGGATGAGCTTCCGCCGGAGTTCGACCTTGGAAACGGGCATACGGCAAACTGCTGGCTGCTGCATCCTGACTGTCCGTCACCAGAGGAAAGGGGGGAGAACTGATGGCAGAGGATATTTTAGTACGTGCGGAAGGGCTTTGTAAATATTTTAAGGTAGGCGGAGGGCGGACCCTCCACGCAGTGGAGAATGTGAATCTGTATATCAGAAGAGGCGAGACCCTGGGACTGGTGGGAGAGTCCGGCTGCGGAAAGTCTACCCTGGGCCGTACTATGATGGGAATCTATGCGCCCACCAAGGGGAAATTGATTTATGACGGCCAGGAGATGAATCTGAAGAACAGAAACGACAGGTTTAAATTTGCAAAGAAGGCCCAGATTGTATTCCAGGATCCTTATGCTTCTCTGGACTCCCGTATGACCGTAGGCTCCATTATTGAGGAGGGTATGATCATCCACAATATGTATGACGCGGAGAAGAGGAAGGAGCGGGTTGCAAGGCTTTTAGATATTGTAGGACTGAACAGTGAGCATGCCAGCCGGTTTCCTCATGAGTTTTCCGGCGGACAGAGGCAGCGTATCGGTATTGCAAGGGCACTGGCCATTGAGCCGGAATTTATCGTGTGTGACGAGCCGATTTCCGCTTTGGATGTGTCGATTCAGGCCCAGGTTATCAATCTGCTCCATGAGCTCCAGGAGAGGATGAATCTGACCTATCTGTTTATTGCCCATGATTTGAATATTGTAAAATATATTTCTGACAGGATTGCGGTTATGTATCTGGGAAGTGTGATGGAATTGGCAGACAGTGATGAGCTGTATCAGAATACATTGCATCCCTATTCCAAGGCACTGCTTTCGGCGGTTCCGATTCCGGATCCGGAGCAGGAGACTACGAAAAAGCGCCAGATTATATCTGGGGATGTGCCCAGTCCCATTAATAAGCCTAAGGGATGTCCCTTCTCTTCCAGATGTCCGGAAGTGTGTGAGAAATGTCATGGGACGGTGCCGGAGTTAAAAGAGGTTAAGCCGGGGCATTTTGTGGCTTGCCATTTAGTATAGAAAGAGGAGAATGTTATGGTAAATCAGGTGATGGATTTTATTGAGCAGTATGACCCGGAGGTGGGGGCTGCGATTAAGGATGAGGCGGCCAGACAGAGGCGGAACCTGGAGCTGATTGCTTCTGAGAATATTGTGTCAGAACCTGTTATGATGGCTATGGGGACGGTTTTGACTAATAAATATGCGGAAGGGTATTCCGGAAAGCGGTACTACGGCGGGTGTCAGTGTGTGGACGTGGTGGAGACTCTGGCTATTGAGCGGGCCAAGAAGCTGTTTGGATGCGACTATGCCAATGTACAGCCCCACTCCGGCGCCCAGGCCAATATGGCGGTATTTCTCGCCATGCTGAAGCCGGGGGATACGGTAATGGGAATGAATCTGGACCATGGCGGCCATCTGACTCATGGGAGTCCGGTGAATTTTTCCGGTCTGTATTTTCATATTGTATCCTATGGTGTTGATAATGACGGATTTATCGATTATGATGAGGTGGAGAGGATTGCGCTGGAATCAAAGCCGAAGCTGATTATTGCAGGGGCAAGCGCCTATGCCAGAACCATTGATTTTAAACGGTTTAGGGAGATTGCGGATAAGGCAGGGGCTTATCTGATGGTGGATATGGCTCACATCGCCGGCCTGGTGGCGGCGGGAGAGCATCCAAGCCCGATTCCCTATGCGGATGTGGTGACTACCACTACCCATAAGACTTTAAGAGGGCCTAGAGGCGGCCTGATTTTGGCCAACAAGGAGGCTGCAGATAAATTTAATTTTAATAAAGCTATTTTCCCGGGGACTCAGGGAGGACCTTTGGAGCATATTATTGCATCTAAGGCAGTGTGCTTTGGAGAGGCTTTAAAACCGGAGTTTAAAGAGTATCAGCATCAGATTGTGAAGAATGCTCAGGCTTTGGCGGGAGGACTTCAGAAACAGGGATTTAAGCTTCTGACAGGCGGAACGGATAATCATCTGATGTTGGTGGATCTGAGAGGGATGGAGATTTCCGGTAAGGAACTGCAGAATCGGTGTGACGAGGTTTATATTACATTGAATAAGAATACGGTGCCGAATGATCCGAGAAGCCCGTTTGTGACTTCCGGCGTGCGGATCGGAACGCCGGCAGTGACTTCCAGAGGCCTGAAGGAAGAGGATATGGATAAGATTGCGGAATGTATTTGGCTGGCGGCTACGGACTTTGAGGCCAAGGCAGATTATATCCGCGGGGAAGTGACCAAGATTTGTGACAGATATCCGATTTACTGATTGGATTGATGCTTTACACTTCACAATCAGTTTATTATAATATAAGCAGTAATTATATTGTCACAGACAGGCGAAAAGGTAGATGAAGATATGCCGAATTGAAAGAAAAGTATATTTCTTTAAAGGCTTTGCTTAATGTATTAGGAGTAAATATGACAGGCCAGCGGGAACATCAATCCCGCTGGCTATTTTCTTTTTCATCCAGATATTTCTTTGCGTCTTTAAAGAAACTTCCCACAATCAACAACATGATAATCCCTACGGGAAACGCGGCGATGATGGAGACGGTCTGCAGGTTTGCCATGGAGTTTTCCGAAAAAATTAGGGCAATGGGAAACAGCATCAGCAGAACAGCCCAAAACAGCTTTACATTTCTGTGGGGCTCTGCGCCGGAGGGAAGGGCTTTGTAGGAATAGGTGGAGGCGACCATGGTCAGTGCATCGAAGGATGTGGAGTAAAATGCAATCATGGTAACTGCCAGAAGCACCAGCCCGGCCTTGGACCAGGGCAGAGTTTTCATTATGGTGATGATAATCTGATATAAGTCGCCTGAAGCCTGGTACAGTGAGATGAGATCCAGGGTATTGGTGACTTGGAGATTCAGTCCGTAATTCCCAAGAATAATAAAGGAGGTAAAGGTTCCGGATAGTCCCCAGAAATATCCGCCCAAAATTGTCTGCCGGATGGTCCGGCCTTCGCTGATGGAACCGATGAAAAACGGAGTTGCCACACACCATACCATCCAGTAGGCCCAGTAGAAGATGGTCCAGTTTTGCGGAAATGAAGTGGTGCGCAGGGCATCGGTCCAGGTAGACAGGGCAATAAAATTCTGTGTCAGGTTGCCGATAGCTGTGATTCCGGTTTCCAATATGTATCTTGGTTTGCCGCCGCCTATGAAAACATAGAGCAGTAAAGCAAAAAACAGATAGGTGCAGGAGGCTGCCAGGCGTGATACTCCTTTCATACCAAAATAAACCGTTACGGTATAAGTAATGCCAATGACAAGCAGGATGGCAATGGTCAGCAGATTGGACTGAGGAATATGAAATACCTGGCTGACAGCCATGGAGAGCAAAGGCGTGGCAAGAGAAAATGTGGTGGCAGTTCCCGCAAGTAAGGCGAAAATTGCCAGCAGATCAATCAGTTTTCCGGCGAAGCCGTCTACATGTTTCCCCAGGAGAGGACGGCAGGCCTCGGAGTACTTCTGTTTGTCCCGCTTGCGGACATGGAGCATAAAACCGAAGGCTGCAGCCAGAACCAGATAAAAGCCCCAGGGAATAGGCCCCCAGTGGAACAGAGGATAGGTGGAAGCCCAGTCCTGAACGCCGCCCATCTGTTCGATCCGGCTTTCGCCGGCATAGATAATCCATTCACATAGAGAATAAAAAAGAATATCTGCTGCCAGGCCGGCCGTAAACATCATGGAGCCCCATTGAAATGGGGAGTATTTAGGCTTTGAGAGGCTGCCAAGGCGGATGGAGCCATATTTGGAACACGCAATATAAAGGGAGCATAAAAACATGCCAAGACCGATAAGGAGATAATAGCTTCCTAATTCATCTCCCAGAAAGAAGCGGATGGAAGACAGGACATTGCCAGAACCCTCCGGGATTGTGATAAAGAAAAAGCAAAGTAGAAGAATACAGCCAAAAGGAATCAAGGTAATAATCCAGTCCAGCTGACTGCGCAGATTGGAGCGGGATGCATCGGATGACGTATGTTTCATAAGAACCTCCGTATGTTCAAAAATAGTTAAAATCAATTTGTAATGAACATAATAACACCGTAAGCGAAAAAAAGCAAGTAAAAAATAAAAAACCTTTCATAGAAAAAGATACCGAATTTTTGAATGAAAAATCAGGATGGCGGAATTGTCATGGAATTTGGCGCATATGTTAAACCAGTGATTACCGTAAGAATGTATTTGCCGAATATGATCTGGGGGAAGGAATGGAATGAATAAAGACAATGAGCCAAAACTGATAAACCTTGTGATTGCCTTGGAGTCAGTGCTTCTGCTGGCTTTTTTATTTCTGCTTACACCCATTGGGAAAAGCATAACAGCCAACACAACGGCTTCAGAGGCGGAGAAGGAGCAGAAAAATGAGCAGCAGGAGGAGAAAACCTTTATCAAATGGGTGGACTTTGGCGTGACTAAGGACGCTATGCAGAAAGCTTTTCGATACGATGTGGATACGTGCCAGCAGGAGATCCATTTGAATTGGATTCAGCTTTTAGCATATCTGGGAGCCAGGTACGGAGGCGACTTTCAGACAAGATATAAGGCCTCGGACATGGATCAAATTGCACAAAGAATCATAGCCGGAGAGAAGATGGAAGACATCACGGCCGATATGAAATATTATAACTATTATCTGGAAGCCTACACGGCGGTTCTGGGAGGCATGGTGGGGACCTACCGGATTGAAATACCGGAAGCTGATGCGCCGGCGTTTGTTCTGGAAGATGAACAGGCCATCAGAGACAGGGAAAGAGGAACCATCTGGGTGACAAAATATGGTTTGAAAGCATTTTCTCCCATTGCAAAAAACTATCCATATAACGATTATGATGATTTTGGAGTCTCCAGGAGCTATGGGTTTAAACGGCAGCATCTGGGCCATGACATGATGGGGCAGGTGGGTACACCGGTGATCGCTGTAGAATCCGGGCGGGTGGAGGCCATGGGATGGAACCAGTACGGCGGGTGGAGGCTGGGAATCCGCAGCCTGGATGGGAAAAGGTACTATTATTACGCTCATTTAAGGAAAAATTATCCTTACCATAAATCTCTGAAGGAAGGGAGTCTGGTTCAGGCAGGAGATGTGATCGGATACCTTGGAAGGACCGGCTACAGTTCTAAGGAAAACACCAACAATATTGATGAGCCTCACCTTCATTTCGGAATTCAGTTGATTTTTGATGAATCCCAGAAGGAGGGGAACAATGAAATATGGATTGACTGCTATGAGATCACGAAGTTTTTGGCGGTAAACCGTTCGGAGACAGTAAAGAATCAGGAAACCAAGGAATACTATCGGATGTACCAGATGGCTGATCCTGATATTCCTGAAAGAGCCCCGGAACAGAAGATGCCCGTATCCCCCAATGTATCTCCTTAAAAACTTTCCATTTTCCTTTATTTATGTTACTATAAAAGTGTTGACCGGCAGCCATGGCGAGAGCATGCCCGCATGCATCAAGCCATGGATATCGGGCGGTCAGGCCGGTATGAGCAAGCAGGCCCTTAGGCCGGGCTGCGAATATCGACGGCTTTGTTATGGAATCTGCCAGGGCAATCCGGGGGGTTATGCCAAGAGAGCGTCCGTGTGAAGCCGGTACATAAGTATACGAGGGAGGTATCAACATGAGGGACGTAGCATATTTACGGCTTTTAGCCAGAGAATATCCGACAGTGAAAGCAGCAGGAAGCGAGATCATCAATCTGACAGCCATTCAGGGGCTGCCCAAGGGAACGGAGTACTTTTTCAGCGATCTGCATGGTGAGCACGAGGCCTTTATCCATCTGCTGAGAAGTTCATCCGGAATCATCAGAGAGAAAATCAAGGAGACCTTCGGATATGTGATCCCGGAGGCGGAAGAGGAAGAGCTGGCCAACCTGATCTATTATCCGGATAAGGTGCTGAATCAGATTGTACAATCCGGCAGCGATACGGAGGACTGGAAGACCATTACCATCTACAGGCTGCTACAGATCTGTAAAGTGGTTTCTTCCAAATACACCCGTTCAAAGGTCCGGAAAAAGCTGCCGCCGGATTTTGCATATATTGTGGACGAGATGCTGCATGTGGATTATAATGCGGAAAATAAGAAAATGTTTTACAGCGAGATCGTCCGCTCCATTATCGATGTTGGGTTGGCCGGAGAATTTATCTGCGCCCTGTGTGAACTGATTCAGAATCTGACCATAGACAGCCTTCACATTATTGGCGATATCTATGACAGAGGGCCAAGGGCGGATTTGATCATGAATGAATTGATGAATTTCCATGATGTGGACATTCAGTGGGGGAATCATGACATTTCCTGGATGGGAGCTGCCACGGGAAATCTGGCCTGTATCTGCAACGTACTGCGGATTGCCATCAGCTACAACAGCTTTGACGTGCTGGAAGACGGATACGGGATAAACCTGCGCCCTCTTTCCATGTTTGCGGCCAGTGCATACCGGGATGACCCATGTGAAAGATTTTCGCCTCATATCCTGGACGAGAATATCTATGATGCCGTAGACCCTGGGCTGGCGGCAAAGATGCACAAGGCCATTGCGGTGATCCAGTTTAAAGTGGAAGGACAGATAATCAAACGCCATCCGGAATATGAGATGGATCACAGACGTCTTCTGGAGCATGTGGATTTTGAGAAAGGAACCGTAACGGTAAACAACAAAGAGTATCCCATGCTGGATATGAAATTCCCTACCGTAGATCCCAAGGATCCCCTGGCTCTTACAAAGGAGGAGGAGGAGCTTCTCCACACGCTGAAGGCATCTTTCCGTCACAGCGGACTTTTGCAGCGGCATATCAAATTTATTTATTCCCATGGGGCTATGTATAAGGCCTATAACAACAATCTGCTGTACCATGGGTGTATTCCTATGAAAAAGGACGGAAGTTTTGAATCCATTACCTTTCACGGAATTCCGTACTCCGGAAAGGCATTGATGGATTACATTAATACAATGGTACAGGGTGCCTATTCTCTTCCGGAGAACCATAAGGATAAGGAGGCTTCCAGAGACTTTATGTGGTATCTGTGGTGCGGGGCAAAGTCGCCTTTGTTTGGGAAGGACAAGATGACTACCTTTGAGCATTATTTCGTTGAAGATCACGGAACTCATAAGGAAGCCATGAACCCTTATTATCAGCTGAGCGTGAAGGAAGAGTATTGTGATAAGATTCTGCGGGAATTCAATCTCCCTACAAAGGGCGCTCATATTATCAACGGCCATGTACCGGTGAAACTGAAGGATGGAGAGACGCCTGTGAAGGCAGGCGGAAAGCTTTTTATCATAGACGGCGGCCTTTCCAAGGCATATCAGAGTAAGACAGGGATTGCAGGGTATACTTTGATTTACAATTCCAATCATTTGGCTCTGGCGGAACATATGCCTTTCTGCCCCGGAACGAAAAATACACCGAAGGTAACCATTGTGGAAAAGATGCAGTCGCGGGTTATGGTAGGAGATACGGATCTGGGGAAAGAACTGGAAGAGAGAATTGAAGATTTAAAGGAGCTGGTGGCGGCTTACAGAGGCGGGATTTTGAAGGAGAGGATTTAGAATTATTTTATAAACAGGTTCTTTACTAGAGATAAGGAAAATGTTATACTCTTCACTATATAGTAAACGGAAGAGTGAAGGAGAAGTTCATGAGAAAAGACGAGTTTCTTCAAGGGCTGCGCAGATCATTAAGCGGAGATGTGCCGCCTAAGGTGGTTGAAGAAAACATAAGATATTATGACAGCTATATCACAGGCGAGGTGCTGAAGGGCCGTACGGAAGATGAGGTGACGGCGGAGATCGGCGATCCCCGTCTGATTGCCAGGACCATTGAGGATACTACGGATGGGGCGGAGGAGAATGCATATAATGCATATGGCGGTACCTATACCTATGAAGAGGATGAACGCCGCCGTGATGATGTGAGACGTGAGGAACCATATGGAACCAGAGGCTCCTTTCATTATATTGACCTGAGCAAGTGGTATTGGAAGCTTCTTCTGGCGGTCATTATCTTTGCCATACTTTATTTGGTGTTTGCAATCATAGGAGGGATATTATCCCTGCTTGCTCCGGTTCTGGTACCCGTTCTTGTGATTTGGATGATCGTCTTGATCGTGCGCTCCAATAACCGCAGATAGAGGAACATAATAATAAAGGCATAAATAATATGCCGCGGATTTTCTGTATGCCGTAAACGGCTGAAGCAGGAGTCCGCGGCTTTTTTTGTTTTGTAGAAAGTAATAAATGGTAACTCTATTTTAACAATTCTGGAAGTTTTTGCTTGACAAAGTAACAGAAATAAAATATAATTCTAAATGTAGTTAACACTTTTGTAAAAATTAAAACAAAATCTTAACGAATTGATGACAAATTATGGATAAACCTGTTGATGGAGGACACTATGAGAATAAAGCAGTTATATAAAGGCATTGGTTTGGCAGCGTTATGCGGATGTTTTACGGCCTTGCATTCCGGACAGGCTATGGCTGCTTATGCAGACTTAAGCGGTGCCGGAGCAGTCATAGATAACTATATAGCAGCGGTTGAAGAAGGAAATCCGGCCATTTATGTGTCGATGGATTCTTATGAAATTCTGCGGGAAGCAAAAGCCGGAGAATACTATCAGATTCTGGGAGACGAAGGAGCCGGCTGGATTGAGATTCAGGTAGGAGAAGGCGTGGGCTATATTTCCACAGATGCCGGGGTTTCGGTGATCAATGTGGAAGAATTGGAAGGCTCCGCAGCGGAGGCCAAGATCACGGCAGTGGTAGATCAGCAGGCATCGGAGTCCAGAAGACAGGACTTGGTAAATTATGCTCTTCAATTTTTAGGATGCGCCTACCGGGACGCTGGCAGCAGCCCAAGTACAGGATTTGATTGTTCCGGATTCGTAAGCTATGTTATGAGAAATGGTGCCGGAGTATCCTTGAACCGCAGTTCCAGAGCCCAGGCAACACAGGGAGTCGCTATCAGCGCGGAGCAGATGCGGCCAGGCGATTTGATTTTTTATGGAAGCGGAAGCTCCATCAATCATGTGACCATGTATATCGGCGACGGACAAGTAGTCCATGCTTCTACATATAAGACAGGCGTCAAGACATCACCATGGAATTATCGTACACCTGTTAAAATCGTAAATGTTCTGGGAGATTAAAGTGAAAAGGATAAAAATACAAGTATAAATTTTTCTGGTTGAGCCATACTACTCCTGTAATAAAAAATTTCTTTTAGGAGGTACCATACTATGGCAAGAAATAACTACAATGATATGGACGACTGCAGAAACAACAACCAGAACAACAATCAGAACAACAGCCAGAACAGCAATCAGAACAATAACCAGAACAACAGCAGCCGCAACAATAATCAGAACAGCAGCCGCAACAGCAGTCAGAACAACAACCAGAGATAAGCAATTTGGCAGAAAAGCCGCCCTGTGGACATGGGGCGGCTTTTTACATATACTGATAGTAAAAAGAGGACAGGTGAGAGTTATGATGTATCCAACCATTACTATGAGAGATCTGGATAACTGGATTTCTTATGGACAGACCATGTACCTGGTGGACTTAAGGAACCAGGCGTCTTTTGATAAATGTCACTTGACAGGGGCAGTCAATATACCGTTTGAGGAACTGGAAGAACATGTGGAAGAATTTCCTGTGGACCGTCCAATTGTCTTTTATTGTTCCAGAGGGAGCCAGAGTATGCTGGCTTGTAACCAGCTTTGCGGCCGGGGCTTTCAGGTGATAAATGCCGGGGGAGGGATGACGGCCTATCGAGGGAGGAATCTGGTCTGTACCGTACCCCAAAGGTAACCGTTCCGATAGGACTGTGCGTTTACCGCGCTGGCTGTACGAAAACACAGCGGCCCACAAAAGAGATTCGATCAGGAATAAGATACGGAATCAGTTGACAGATGCCGGTCCGGGGTCTTAAAATATAGTCTATAGTTTCACCACAATAACCGGCTGTTATGCCCAGGAGGAAATCATCATGAAATATATGTTTGCATCAGATATTCATGGCTCTGCCCATTACTGCAGAAAAATGCTGGAGGTCTTTACAAGTTCAGGAGCAAAGCGGCTGATTCTGCTGGGAGATATCCTGTATCACGGACCACGCAACGACTTGCCTTTGGAGTATGATCCCAAGCAGGTGACCGCTTTGCTAAACCAATACAAAGACAGGATCTATGGAGTCCGGGGAAACTGTGATGCAGAGATTGACCAGATGGTACTGGAATTCCCGATCATGGCGGACTATGCCCTGTTGGAATTAAATGGCAGAACATTTTATGCAACCCATGGCCATGTATACCATGAAGAGGCGCTTCCCCCCATGCAGCCGGGAGACATTCTGATTCACGGCCACACCCATCTTCCGGTGGCGGATGTCATGGGACAATATTTTGTGCTGAATCCGGGGTCCGTCTCCATTCCAAAGGGAGGGAACCCTAACAGCTTTGGGATGCTGGATGGAGACGTATTTACCATCTGTGATTTTGACGGAAACAAATTAAAGGAAATGAGATTTTCATGAAAAAATATTATGAACTGATTGCCCCATGTCATTTTGGCATGGAGGCAGTGTTGAAGAGAGAAATTCTGGAACTGGGATACGAGCTGTCTTTGGTAGAGGACGGAAGAGTCACATTTTTGGGAGATGACGAGGCTATCTGCCGGGCCAACATATTCCTTCGGACGGCGGAGAGAGTGTTGTTGAAGGCAGGCAGCTTCCACGCGGAAAGCTTTGAGGAGCTGTTTCAGAATACGAAGGCGATTCCATGGGAGGAGCTGATCCCTCAGGACGGAAAATTCTGGGTAGCCAAAGCCTCCTCCATAAAAAGCAAGCTGTTCAGCACGTCAGATATTCAGAGGATCATGAAGAAAGCCATGGTGGAGCGGATGAAGCAGACTTATGGCATTCAGACCTTTCCGGAAGACGGCAGCAGCTATCCGCTGAGAGTATTTCTCTATAAGGATCAGGTGACCATAGGGATTGACACATCAGGGAATTCTCTTCATAAGAGAGGATACCGGACTTTGGCCGGCAAGGCGCCCATTACGGAGACTCTGGCAGCAGCGCTGATCCTTCTCACCCCCTGGAAGAAGGACCGGATTCTGGTGGATCCTTTCTGTGGAAGCGGAACCTTTCCCATTGAGGCAGCCATGATGGCAGCCAATATGGCACCGGGGATGAACCGTTCGTTCCTGGCAGAAGACTGGAAGAATCTGATTCCCCGCAAGTGTTGGTATCAGGTGATGGATGAAGCCAGGGAATTGGTGGACACGGATATCCAGGTGGATATTCAGGGATATGATATAGACGGTGAAGTGGTGAAGCTTGCCAGGTCCAATGCGGAGGCGGCAGGTGTGGAGAAGCTGATCCATTTTCAGCAGAGGCCTTTAAGCGCATTGAGTCATCCGAAAAAATATGGATTTCTCATCACCAATCCCCCTTACGGGGAAAGGCTTGAGGAGAAGGAGAAGCTTCCCGGGCTGTACCGGGAGCTGGGAGAGAAGTTTCGCGGACTGGATGACTGGTCGGCCTATATCATAACATCCTATGAAGATGCGGAGAAATATATCGGCAGAAAGGCAGATAAGAACCGCAAGATTTACAATGGAATGATAAAAACCTATTACTATCAGTTTCTGGGTCCCAAACCTCCGGATAGAAGACGGGGGCAGAAGTGAAGGGCAGGTTTGGGGTAAGAGGCTTGGTTCTGGTACTGACAGCACTGGGTATGATTACAGGCGGTTTCGGAATAGACAGGGGATGTCTTGAGACAGAGGCTGCCGTAACGGAGACTCAGGGGAACGAATCAGAGGAATGTCTGTCTCTTCAGACATTTTACAGACAGCAGATAGAGACAAAGGGGGTTAGGCCCTATCTGGAGGTGGATGGCAGACGCTATCAGGAGCCGGTACTTGTGACTGACCGGCTGGAGGTTCTGGTTTCGGAGGATATGTGGAAGCGTATCTTTGGGACGGCGGTGCTGGAGTATCCGGATTCCCGTGTGCTTATACAAGGCGGAAGTACCAGGGTATGGCTGCGGATAGGAGAGAATGATATGGTGATAGGCCAGAAGTATGTCTTTTTGGCAGAGGCACCACAGAGGATGGGAGACAGATTGTATCTTCCCCTTCAGGCAGCGGAGCAGGCGTTCGGATATGAGAGAGATTGGGAACTGGGGAGTCAGAGGATTCGTCTCACATCTCCGTATAACAGAAACATACTCCATGTATCCGGGAGGAAGAGAATGCTTCCGGATCGATACGATTACAGGCAGGAGGGGAGAGCCCCGGCAGTGAAGAATCAGGGAGAGCATGGAACCTGCTGGTCCTTTGCCTCGCTGACAGCTCTGGAATCATCCGGCCTTCCCAGGCGGCAGAAACAGTTTTCACAGGATCATATGTCTCTGCGCAACAGTTTTGGGCTGGAGCAGGAGGAAGGCGGCGATTACACTATGGCCATGGCTTACCTGCTTGCATGGCAGGGGCCGGTGCTGGAGGAGGAAGATCCTTATGGGGACGGCGTTTCGCCGGAGGGATTATCCCCGTTTGTCCATGTTCAGGAGGTCAGGATCCTGCCGGAGAAGGATTACGATGCCATCAAAGAAGCAGTATTTCTCTACGGAGGAGTTCAAAGCTCCCTGTATACCTCCATGGCGGACGGACAAAAAGAATCCATATATTATAATCAAGAAGAAAGCGCTTATTGCTATACGGGCAGTCTGCTTCCCAACCATGATGTGGTGATCGTAGGCTGGGATGATGATTACCCTAAGGAAAATTTTGGAGGAGAGGCCAGAGATGACGGTGCTTTCCTGTGTGTAAACAGCTGGGGAGAAGAGTTTGGGGAAAAGGGTTATTTTTACGTGTCCTATGATGACCGCTATATTGGTCAGACCAATCTGGTGTATACCGGCGTGGAGGATGTGGAGGAAGGCGAAAACATCTAT